>NZ_JBXBAV010000056.1:0-19076 GCF_056783245.1 Flavobacterium sp. TC780
TTTACGTATTGCTAAGGTTAATACATGCTCCTGTTGTTAGGGAGGCAGCACCTAAGCAATGTTCACTCTTGTAATAATTAATATGATGTTAATTAAGGCTATCAAATTATTAGTTTGCACAAACGATAGCATTGCATATACTGGTATTTCTGGAGCAGCATTTTTTTTCAAACTTTTAAGGAAAAAGTAATAATAAATTAACTTGTATATTTTCATAATATCTAATCTTTAAATATTTTACTCTCATTCCAGCCATTTATCCTTTCTCTTTCTTGATATACGGATGATCCTTTGCCAAAAAAGGCCCTATTATAGATTTCACTATTTGTTACCCATGGGCCTAAAATATTCCAGCCAATTGTCCAGCCTATTCCTGCAATGTTACCTCTTGTTGCAGCTATTCTAGTTCCAACATAATTTGCTATACCTTCTCTAGTAGCTCCATAATAATCTCCTTTTATAAGGTTCTCTCCGGCACCATAGTAACCAATATATGATCCCGTAATACTTGCATAACCACCATATTTAGACGCTATTTTTAAAGCATTGGAACTTGATTTTGCAGTTTGTACTACTGAAAATGAAATTTCTGCTCGTGTACCACCTTTGAAGGCTTCAGACCAATATTTTTGCGTTCCGTTAAAATTAACCGCAAAAAAACCTTTAGGTGCAGAATTGTTAAATTTAACAATCGATAATTCGTTCATAGCCCCACTTAGTCCACCTAGTATACTACCTGTTGTCGCCAAATTTCCATTTGTTTCTGAGTTTTCAATATTGATATACTGACTCAAATTAGGTGGTGGTGGTGGTGCATCACTTTTACCTCCACCAAAAAAAGATTTTATACTATTTCCCCAATTCTTAAGATTTAGGTTCTTTCTTGTCCAATCTGTAACCCCCCATTTTTTAAAATTTATATTTTGTTTTGCCCAATCTTTAATCCCCCAGCTATCCCAATTATCTTTTATAGTTTTGATTCCGTTCCCTATCCAGGTTTGTTGTCCGTTACTTAATCCACAATCTACACAGTCCTTTCCAGGTCCATTGGCAGTATTTCCACTCGGATCTGTAAATTGCAACGGATTATTAAATACATAGCCATATTGATTGTAATTTTGAGTACTTGTTGGGTCTTGTATATAATTATCGACTTGTAAAAATCGATGAAGTATTGGATCATACAATCTCGCATTCATATTAATCAGTCCAACACTTTGTATATGTTCATGTCCTGTATAACCTCTATCAAGAACTGTTAGCCCTATTAGTGTATTTCCTACTCCATCCTGCACTTTCATGATACTACCCCAAGCATCAAATAATCTTTTTTCTACTATAGCACCATTGTCATCAGTGATTGTTAAAATAGTCCCTTGATAATCTCTGTGTAAATATAAATATTTTTGTGTTATTCCATCACTCTTAACAGCAATTGGCGCCGAATAGCCATCTCCTCCTATATAAGTAACAAATTCAAAAGCACCAGTAGTTCTATTCTCTTTAATCTCCATTGTGCCATCAGCCGAATAATGCTTACGTAGTGGCCTTAGTGATTTTTCATCATTAAAGTCTCCATAGTACATAGTGCTTCGTTGATTGTCATCATTGTAAGTAAAACTTATTTTCTCTACACCAGTTTCTTCTATTTGTTTAGGACTTTTAAATGCATTATAAGTGACATTTAGTTTTTTTAAACCTGAAGAAACTGGATCACTTGTCTTGCGTATTTTTACATTATCAAACCAAACATTACCTATTCCTATAGCATCAAGACGCAGTCGCAAGGATTTAACACTTGCAGGCACCAACACAGTCTTTTCAATAAATTTCCAATTATTCAACGCTGTTGTGCTAACACTATTGACGTAAGAGAAATATCCCGTTTCATTTGCATTGTATTGAAAAAGTGTAAGTTGAGCAGTCGGATTATCTGTATAAACCCAACCAGAAAAAGTGTATTCTGTGTCAGCTATATTATCAATAGGAACTGAGACATCTGATTGTACATAACTCATACCATCACTTGACAATGTTGTATTTAACTTTATGGCAGTTGCAATACCTTTTGACCGATCAAATGAAATACACTGAGGATTATGCGGATTAAAAGACCAACCTGATTTGGCTTCCATATCATCATTAAAAATACCGCCTCTGTTAGCATAATACTGTGATGAATCATAACCTAATGATATCTCTGTGTTTTGATACTTATTTGTAGCGTCATATTGGTAAAACCCTAAATTATTGCCCAAAATTTTTCCCGAAGCATCATAGGTTTGGCTTTGTTGAGCCCCAAATTTATTTGTAAATTCAGTTAATCTATTTATTTCATCATGCTTAAAAGTTTCTGTAAAGTTTCCAAAGGAACTATTAATTCTACTATCTAAATTGTCTGTATTTTTATTAAATGTGGTTGTAAGAGTTAATATATTACTTGCTGGTACAGTAGTTTTATCATGTTGCATTTTTGATAAATACCCATCAATATCATAGGTATTAGTCATTTTTATGCCATTACCAGTTACGCTTTCTAATACTTGTCCTTTTGCATTTAACAAGTTTGTCTGCCAAAGGACTTTATTGTTACTGTCTAAAATTTGATATAAGTTTCCATTTTTGTAAATATTTTTGGTTACTATCGTACTGAATTTACCTCCTATTTCTGCACGTTTAGTTTCTGTTTCAACTCTGCCTAAACCATCATAAGTAAAGGATTTGATGAATTTTGAAACCCCGATTTTGTTTTCTTCAACAGATAAAGCCCTTTTGAAAATAGGATCATAAGTTATCGTAGTTATAGTTTTATTAGTTCCAATAGGTTCATTGTTGTCGACATACGTTATTGTTATTGGTAACTTTGTAGCATCGTACGTATATTCGGTCTCACTATCAGTACCTCCTCCAACAATTGTTTTTTTAGTTGGTCTTCCGCTATTATCTCTGGTTATAGTGGTAATCACGCCTCCATTTTGGGAAGTCTCTTCTGTTAGTTCTCCTAATTCATTACTTTTATACGTAAAAGTCCCAGCCGATGGATCAATTAGTTTGGTTTTTCTCCCCCAGCCATCTTGCTCCATGGTAATATTAATACCATTATAACTGGTTTGTTTTAGATTTCCATTTGCAAAATAGGAAAAATTGATATTCCCTCCTGTTGTTTCATTAGTAGAAACAATATTACCAATAGCATTTTTAACAATTGTTTTACTTTTTTGCCCATCAGTTATTGTCGTTGATAAATTGGGATATGCTATTGTTGTCGTTCTGTTATTAAATGAAATACTCTCTGTAGGTCTACTGTAAATATCAAATTTAGTTTCATTCCATTGAGATGGTGTAGTACCAAAATAAGGTTCACTTATTTTATAACTTCGATCATAAATATCATATAAATAAGATACATAGGAATATGTTCCATTGATATCTTTTGCTCCTGATCTTGTTTTTCTACCTAAATCATCAAACTTTTCTTCACTAGCACTTCCATCTAAAGCATCTGTTGTTATTGTAACTGTTGTTTCAGATCCATTTGTGGAAGCATAGGTGTTCGTATAATTATATGTAATTACTTTGTTTAACTGATCGTCTTTTGCTGTTAATTTTCTAAACCAAGAATCATAGGTATATGAGGATGATAAGCCATATGGATCAATTTCTTTTTTTAAAAGTCCATTATTCAAATCGTATTCAAAAGTTGATTCTAAATTATCATTATCTATTATTTTAGTCAAAAAACGGCCGGATGTATCATATTGATATTTAGTTATACGCGGATCCATATCTTGTGCTGAAACAGTTTTTTGGGTTAAATTTCCAAAAGAATCATAAAGATTGGATTCCACTATGCTTCCAGTACCCGTTGCATATTTTTCAACAGCTGATACAAGATGCTTGTTATCATATTCATAGATTTCAGAATACGAAGTTGTATTTCCCGGAATTGTGGTAGATACATTTTTTTGATAAGGCCTGTCTATTATATAGGGAGTATCAGAATTAGCACTTTCGTATTCTACGGTTTCTTTTACGGTTTGCGCTACAGCAGCCCCTTCACTAGTGACTGTGGTCGTTATAAGCGGGTTATTGTTTTCATTGTATGAAATTGTAGTTTCTGCACTAGTATTATATCGTGTATCAATTTGTTTGATACTGCTGTTTTGCAACTTAAAAACCTTATTTGATTGTAGGGCAAGTTCTGGACTTGGTGTATATGATAAAGTTGTTTTGGTGGTATAATCTGATTGGTTAAAACCATTATTTGGATAGGTTAAGTAAGGCACTAAATAACTCTCAGTTATGGCCCCTCTTAATTTTATATCTCTTTTAGTTATAGTACACATTTCTGGATTGGAACTATTGTGCCAATTGGTTTCCATTATTGATCTAAATCCCATAAATCCTAATCCCTCCAAATTAGTCACAGCTCCATAATAACCATATAATTTCATTTTAGAAACTGTGGCACTCTTTTTTTCTAACTTTGAAACAATTTGCAAATCAGGGGATGCAACAATGTCAAAATAAGGATAAGTTTCTGTTCCCTGGCTTGGATTATATAACTGTATAGAAAGTGCTTTTATGAATCTGCTCTAATGGATGATACGTTATAGCTTGTTGAACGCCATTTCCAGTTGTAATATTGGTTAGTAGGCGATCTTTACTGCTATCTTTTTTAGAATAAAAAAAATGTAATCTATTATTATTTATAAAAGCGATTTCAAAACGTGGATGCTGTTGGTCTGTAGATGGTATAAATATTGGTAACGCATATTGATTAATATTTGCCTGTGCAGTGGTAATTGCAGTCCTTGTATTGAAGGAAGATGGAGTCATTTCTGTTATTGCTGTAATTTGAATTGTCCCCAGTCCAGTTGAATTATTTTTAGTGTTTTTTATAATCGTCAAATCACTTTTTCCATCATTATTGTAATCTGTTGCAATATAATTATAACTATTAAACGAATCATTAGGAGTTACATAGGCAATATTTCTATTTTCTTTAGCAAAAGTGGTACCTGTTGATAAGTACCTGTACCAACCATTCCCCGATTCTATAGGAATCATAAAGTCCGATTTCCCATCACCATTAAAGTCACCTATCAAAATAGGTCTGCTTAATTGAATACTTGTATCTGTAGTTGGTGTTTGATATAATAAAACAAACTGTTTGTTGTCATTCAAGGAATAGATCCTTACTTTTCCAGTATCAAAAACATAAATGTCCGACTTTCCGTCCCCATTAAAATCAGCGACATAAGTTTTACTAGTCTCTAAAACAATTAATTTTCCAGCATTATTAACAAAATTTGAATTTAGTCGTCTGTCCAGATTCATAAAATAAGTATCTCCCGAATAATTACTTGTGGTATGAAGCGGCTCATTATTTGAGTCGCAAGGTGCTAAGTAAGAATACTCAAGGTTCTCTTCTACAACTGCAACATCAGTTAATCCATCACCATTAAAATCACCATTAAGATAACGCTTCGGAATATTTACCGTATAGAAAAATGGTGGTCTAGTTGATGTACAACTTAAAGGATGCTCAGAATAATACGAGAATTTCGGAAAAGTATACGATTTTTCACCTTGAGGGTTTATAGAAGAAGGACCAATAGCATAAGTTTTAAAAGTGGTAAGATTTGTACTTGGGTTAGTTTTTACAACTGTCCAGCCTTGACCATTCATAAGTTTGTTATTCCAACTTAACCAAGAAACTGGCAGAATTTCATCAAAAGCACCAGGCTCTTGAAGTAGTCCCAAATTTAGAATTGTTTGTGTGCCAGTATTAGGGGTGATACCTGTAAAAATCCAATATATTGATTTAGCTTCTACACCTGTCTTTGGATATAGTATGAAATCCATATTACCATCACCATCAAAATCTCCATTTACTGTAACAGCATTAGTCGAATTGACACTATTGACACTTAACACAGTGGGATTAGAACTGTAATTAATAGAATCATCTGTATTATTGTAGTTAAAAACTGTTGGATTATAACTTTTTGTATTATCTCCACTCTTTTCTGTAATGGAATACAATCGATCATATTTTTCTGAAGATTGAGCCATATTATAGTCTAGGACATAATTTCTGAATCCAATATTATTTCCCGAAGATTTAATTTCCTTTAAACGATTACTTCTCATTATATTTTGTCCTCCAATATAATAATTTTCAGATTTTACTCTTGGTTCATATATAAATTGTATTTGATTTATGGGCGTAGTAGTTGTTAATGTTCCATATTTTATAGCAGCAATTTCCAATAAGTTATTTGCTTGGTTGTATAAATAACTAATTCGAATACCTTGCGCATTTTCCCAATATGTAATTGACCATTCTGTTATCGAACGTGAATCTGTTGAATTACCATAATAAGCTTTCGAACCATCAGGATATTCTACAAGAAAATAAGCTGGTCCAAAATTTACTCCACTTGGATGTATCCCATGAGAGGTAATTTTTATGTTGGAAAATATCTCTGTTTCATATGTTGTCTCATTGCCTCCATAAACCCCAGAAGTTCCATTTTTCACTAATAATCGTTGGCCGTCTAATGCAAATCGATCTAAAGCATCAAAATCTACCCCATCAATTGTACCATCATGGAATTTTGTGGCAGGGATTCTTGAAATTGATGATAATCCTGATAATGCCCATCCGTAGCCCGCAGACCCATTTCCTCCCTGGCTGTTATAGTTTAGACTTACTTCTGGAATAACTCCATTGATTCCTGGGGGAACAGCTATTGGTACCGAGTAAGAAGCACCGCCAGACAAGGTAACCGATAAGTCGCCATCTGTAATACCTGCCTCACGCATTGGACCAGTAGGATTTGTTTGTGCTGTAGTAAAAAAGCTAAGGCTTATAAAGAGAATCGTAAGGTAAAATTGCCTCATAATATTATTGCTTAATGATTTTTATTCTTTTTTGCTCTCCATTACTATATGATAATGATATGATATAGATTCCTGTGGGATAACTTTGAAAAGGAATATTTTGAAAATTCGTTTCTTTTTTATTTTGGTATTCTTTTAAAACTTGTGCATTAATTCCGATTACTTGTATTGATTTTACAAAGTTGTCATTACTTAAATCCCATTTTAGATATAGTTCTTCTCTCACAGGATTTGGGTAGTAAGAAATCACGTCGTCAGTTGAATTTTTAAGCAACTCTTCTTCTATAATAGCTTCAATTTCTTTAGCGGGTTTAGCAACACCGCAACTTTGACAAAATTGCCTAACTATCTGATTTCCTGTTATCGGATCGTAAGTAAATGTTAGTATTGGCTCCTGTGCTTTAACAACACAAAAAGTACTAAATAGAATGATTGATAAAAATTTTTTCATAATTGGTCACCAATTTTTACTAGATTAAAATGAGGTAAAATTTTAGTTATTTTAAATGGCAAACCTATACATAATTAAAATGTAAGATTTATCATATATTAACTATAAATTATACTATTTTATCCTAATTGTAGATTTAAAATAAGAAAGTCAAATTAATGTGAAAAGATGTAAATCTTGACTTTATGAATACTAGAGCTGATATCTAACTTCTATAAATATGAAATATCTTTGGGTAATAGAGTTTGTAAAAAAAAAGAACTATCCCTAAGAACAACTTACCAATACTCTTCTGTGGGTAAAATAAAAAGAGCATTCCTAACTCGTAAAGCTTGGAATATTCCAAAAGATGCAGTATTTCCTCAAAAAGTAAATAAGACAAAAACAGGTAAGAATCTTTTACCCAATAGTCTCAATCAGGATCTGAAACTATTTCAAAATGCTTTATAAATAAGGTTTTTAGTGTTATGGTTCAAATCTTGCTCTCCCTACCAAAAGAGGAAAAGAAGTGAAAAAGGCAACTTTAACAATCTTTTCAAAAAACGCGCAAAAAACCTCCAAATCCAAGGATTCGCAGTTTTTTTTATAATCCTTAATCAATGATTTATTAAAATGCTCAAAAGTTTTGTGGCAGAATCGTGGCACAGGCTGTTTTTAAAAACTAGAAATTCAGCAAAATCAAGACCTAGAAGGCTAATTTCGAATGGTAATACGTCCGCTAAAAACTCTATTTTTAATTAAGACCATTTTTACTCAATTGTGTATGCAGTGTGGATACAATTGAAAACATAAGAGACATGACTGTATGAATAACTATTGACCTACCAAGTTCACTTTAGAATTCTTTTCAGAACATATTCCAATTCCGATATGTATGTGCTTTTCACTAAGGTAATTTGATAAGTAAAATCAAATCTTTCAAATTACGTCCGCAGTGCAGACGTAAACTGAGTTAAATAATTTAATGTTTTTAGACCCGGTTCTGTCGCATCTGTCAGAAACAAATATAAGAATTTAAGTAATTTAAAAGTTAGCCTGCCAATTTACAGAATGATTTAAACATAGATATCCCTGGACTAACCATCTGATTCTTTCTCAGTATATGCACAACTTCAATTCCACTCAAGGTTCGTTTGGCCGATTCAAAACTTTTAAAGCCTAATGCGTTTTGTATGCGCCATTTTATAAAACGATGGTCCTGCTCTACAATATTGTTGAGATATTTACACTGCCGGATTTTAATCTTTGAGAACGAACGTTTGTTATATACTTTGATCGCTGCAGTATTTGAACCGCTTTTATCAATGTTTATTACTCTTGGCCGGCAGTTATTACTACAGCTTTAATTAGAAATGACTGAGCGCTCATTCTTTGTCTTCTTCTGGTCAAAAGAAAATCTACTGTATTGCCTAGTTTATCTACTGCTCTATATAAATAACACCAAATACCTTTAACTTTGATATAGGTCTCATCAAACCTCCAACTTGTACCTACTTACTCTGCCTCAAGCAAAGATGAAAACTTATAAACCCAACGCTGAATCGTGGCATGATCCACAATGACTCCTCTAATCTTCATTATTTCTTCAACATCCCGGTAACTAAGTGTAAATCTTAGTTTGAAATATACTCCCCTGAAGAATTACGTATTTTGGATAACAATGCCCTTTAGTATTCATCTTTTGATCGGTTTAAAATTCTAAAGATAAAAGTTATTCCCAGATGCGACAGAACCATATAAAAGACCTTTTAGTAAAATTAAGAAAGACCTCTTTAATGAAATTAAAAGCTTAAAATTTAAGCTATAATTATAAAAACCACAAATCTTTTCATGTATTAAGTTTATTTATGCGATTGAATTAATTTCGATAGTAATGTACCCCGCAAAGCAACAGATTAATTCAATTTTCTCGAAACTTTACTATAAATTTGCTCAAAATAAAGCAGCAGGAGTACCCATGAACTATACAGTAAAACAAATTGAAGAGATCACCAATGCACAGATCATGGGTGATAAAAATTTAGTAATCAGAAATATCGCGTTTGACAGCAGGATTATTTATTCAATAAAGAATACGGCATTTATTGCGATCAATACGCATAAGAATTCCGGTGAAAAATTTATTGAATCTGCAATAGACCGCGGTATCAGTGTGATCATTTCTGAGCATCAATATCCGCAGTTTGAAAATGTAACATGGATCCTTGTTGAAAATTCGGTTGCTTTCCTTCAGAAACTGGCCCAATATCATTTTGAACATTCTCATATTAAATCTATTGGAATTACCGGAAGTAACGGAAAAACCATCCTTAAGGAATGGCTTTATCAGTGTCTGTGGAATGAATTCCCAACCGTAAAAAGTCCAAAAAGTTTTAATTCTCAGATTGGTCTTCCGCTTTCCCTACTGCAGATTAACGATTCTTATGAACTTGGCATTTTTGAAGTAGGTATTTCAAAGCCTCACGAGATGGAGAAACTAGAAGATATTTTTCATCCGGAGATAGGGTTGCTTACCCATATCGGGAATGCCCATGCAGCCAATTTTAAATCGGAAGAAGAATTGATAGACGAAAAAATAAAGCTTTTTAAAGATTCTAAGGTTATTATTTACAATGGTGATCATCTATTGGTTTCCAAGAAGATACACGAACTGTATTCAAGTAAAAAAATAATTTCTTATGGACTTAAAAATGATAGCAATGTTTTCATTAAAGAAGGTATTACCAAGGATGAAAATATTACTGTTGTTTATTTTGACGAAGAAATCTCCTTCCCTGTTCATCAGAAAGACGAAGCTACACTGACTAATGCATTGGCTTTGATAACGGTTTTAAAAGAACTGAATATTGATAATCAAAAGATCATTGATAAGATCAACTCTCTAAAAGCTGTAGAAATGCGTCTGGAAGCCATTGAAGGAATTAAAAATAATATGATTATTAACGATTCTTTTAATCTCGATCTGGATTCCCTAAAAACGGCGCTTCAATTTCTGAATGAATATAAGAAATCTAAAAAATCACTGGTCTTAACAGATATCGTAGGGGTTAATTCTAATTCCAAAGAACTCTATGAAGAAGTCTCTGAACTAGTCAATGACCAAAAGTTTGATTCTATTTTCCTGATTGGGGAAGAAATATCAAAATTCACGGAATTATTCAAGTCTAAAACTTCTACTTTCGTCAGTACTCAGGAGTTAATTAATAGTAAATATCTTTCAGGAATAGAAAATCAGATTATTCTTCTCAAAGGAGCCAGAAAATTTGAAATAGAGAAACTGAAAGATATCCTTGAACTGCGAAAGCATGATACCGTTCTGGAGGTTAACCTCAATGCCATTCTTCATAACATCAATTATCATAAATCCCTACTGAAATCAGGGACGAAAATGATGGCGATGGTAAAAGCTAATGCTTACGGATTGGGCAGCTACGAAATTTCCGAATTCTTACAGCATCATCATATTGATTATCTGGGGGTTGCATATGCAGATGAGGGTATTGAGCTTCGTAAAAAAGGAATCACGACTCCCATTCTTATCATGAATCCTGAACAGCACAGTTATGAAGCGATTATTGAATATAATCTGGAACCCGAAATTTACAGTTTCAGGGTTTTGGAGTTGTTCTATGAAGCAGTTCAAAAATCCGGATATGATAAAAAATATCCTATTCACATCAAGCTTGAAACAGGAATGCACCGTCTTGGTTTTAAAGATTTTGAATTAGATAAACTAAGCGAAACTTTAAGCCATAAAAATGTAAAGGTGCAGAGCATATTCAGTCATTTATCATCTTCTGATATGCCTGAAGAAAAAGAATTTACACTCAGACAGTTTGAAGTTTTTGAAAAGAATTCCAGTTATCTGATTGAGAAACTGAACTACACTCCTATTCGACATATTTTAAACTCCTCAGGCATAACGAATTACACTGATACCCAGTATGATATGGTAAGAATCGGAATCGGAATGCTCGGAGAATCACCATGTAGTGAAATACAAAAACAACTTCAGTCTGTGGTAAGTTTTAAAACCGTAATTTCACAGATATCAACAGTTGATACCGGAGAATCTGTTGGGTACAGCCGAAAATATAAGGCAGACAATGCTGCCAGGATTGCTACTATTCCTGTAGGTTATGCAGATGGAATTCCAAGACTTATTGGCAACCAAGTAGGAAAACTGGGTGTCAATAAAATACTGGCCCCCATCGTAGGAAATCTATGTATGGATATGATGATGATCAATGTAGATGAAATTCCCAATGCTAAAGAAGGTGATACGGTCACCATTTTTAATGCAAAACCAAGTTTAAAAGAATTCGCAGGCTACTGCAAAACAATAACCTATGAAGTGTTAACATCAATTTCACCCCGGGTGAAACGGATATATATAAAAGACTAGTTATGAGAAAACTCCTGATCCTTCTCTTCGTATTACAACTCTCAATGTTTCATTCTCAAGTGAAAAAGGATCTGGTCATTCCAAAAAATCCAAAAATAGGACTTTCCCTTGCCGGAGGCGGTGCCAAAGGATTTTCACATGTCGGAGTACTGAAAGTATTAGATTCATTGGGAGTCAAAGTCGACTATATTTCCGGAACCAGTATGGGTGCCTTTGTTGGTGGTCTGTATGCTTCAGGATATTCCGGTAAAGAAATAGAGAAGATCGTCATGGATACTGACTTCTATTCTTTGATCATGGATTCAAAATCGAGATAGGAAACTTCTTTCTTTAATAAATCCGCGCTAAGTACATGACAAAAACTGCAATATATTGATATTTATTTAGAGTATTGATAAGTATATTATTAGTTTGATTTAATCCATATTTAAAAACACTAAATACTCTTCTTTGGTGTTTTTAAAATTTGATAGGTTTTATTTTTTCATCTACATAATCTCCAATTTTATAACACCAAACCAATGCAATCATCACGATCATGAATGATTTTTCTAATCTCTTCTGATCCATTACATGAGTATCTTCAATATTAAAGCCACAGGTTTTGAAAGCCTTGAAAAGTGTTTCAATTTGCCATCTTTTCCAATAATATTCCAAAGATTCCTCAGGTTTATTGAAGGAGACCAAAATCAAAAAATCCAATTTCCCTGTCCTGTCGTATTGCTTCATACCTGAAACGTAACATTCTACCCCATTAATTTTTACAATTTTAGGATGATGATAAAATTCGCCCATTCTCAATCGGTTAAAGAGCCAAAATACCAGTGTTTCGTCATTTTTGTCAAAACGATAAACCTTAAAATTATTCCGCAATCGAATGTAATACGTATTTTATTTTTATTTAAAAAATCAAGCCAATGATGACCTATAAATTCTCTGTCGGCAAGCAAACAATCAATACAGTCTTTCCCAAACCAATCTATAAATTGTGTTATTAATTCTATTCTTTCATTTGTATCAGAATTACCTCGCTTATCCAACATTTTAAACATAATTGGAATGGCTATATTTTTATAACAAATCCCTAGCATCAAGATATTAATATTCGAATTCCCAAACTTCCAATTCATACCATCTAGTACCAAAATTAGATGCTTCTTTTCGGGTAAAATACTGAATATAAAGATGGAAATTATTCTAATAGGAAAATCAAAATCTGCCATAAACCGCCGTATTCTCCTAAAGGAACTTTCTGCTGAAGCACAACTATCGAATGCATTAGCTAAAGACATATAGTTGACTTTTTTAACCTTACATAAAGCGATAATCATCATCGAAATGAATTTCAATCGGGCTTTGTTGATTTTTGTTTCAAAGCCGTGCTCTAAAACTAAACTTAGTTAGCTTGCGCACAACATTTTTTTTGTAATTTTACACCCATGACTGGTATTTCTGTGCTTAGTTGATTGCCTAGGAATCACCATCTAACTCATTAAATATCACTCATTTACACAAGTCTTAAATATTTTATTTTATTGAACACCAATAACTTACAGTTTTTTTTTGTCATGTACTAAAAAAAAAATCTAATGAAATAAGAGCCAGACTTTAAGAATTATGAATTATATAACAAGTCAACACTTAATAAAACTAATTTAAAAATGCCAAATTTATTTTCTTACGGAACCTTACAGAAAGAGCAAGTGCAAATGGAAACTTTTGGTAGACTGCTCACTGGAGAAAAAGATACTTTACTAGGGTATATTTTAAAAATGGTTGAAATCACAGACCCCGAAGTTTTACGAAAAAGCGGACAACAATTTCATCCAATAATTGAACCTACAGGAAACTTAAATGATAAAGTTGAAGGTATGCTTTTCAAAATATCAGAAACTGAAATACTAAACGCTGATAAATATGAAGTGGATGATTACAAAAGAATTGAGGTCGAATTTCAATCAGGTAAAAAAGGATTTATTTACATAAAAAAATCTTAGTTCGGGAACCTGTAAAGTCTAGTAGATAAAGTTTTTTTTGTTTTTGGATACTCTAGTGGTATTTAGGGAATCAATAGTTTCAAGACAAGGCTCTGTCGCATCTGCGAGAATCAAATATAAGAATTTAAGTAATTTAAAAATTAGCTCACCAGTTTACAGAATGATTTAAACATAGATAATCCTGGCCTAACCATCTGATTCTTTCTTAGCATATGTACAACTTCAATTCCGCTCAATGTTCGTTTGGCCGATTCAAAACTTTTAAAACCTAGTCCATTTTGGATACGCCATTTTATAAAACGATGGTCCTGCTCTACAATATTGTTGCCATATTTACACTGCCGGATTTTAATCTTTGAGAACGAACGTTTGTTATAGACTTTGATCGCGGCAGTATTAGAACCGCTTTTATCGATGTTTATTACTCTTGGACTACAGTTATTACTAATTGCTTTAATTAGAAATGACTGGGCACTCATCCTCTGCCTTCTCTTAGTTAATAAGAAATCAACTGTATTACCAGACCTATCTACTGCTCTATATAAATAACACCAAATACCTTTTACTTTGATATAAGTCTCATCTAATCTCCAACTCGTCCCCACTCTGCCTTTCTCTTCTTCATCTCTGCCTCAAGTGAAGGTGCAAACTTATATACCCAACGCTGAATCGTTGCATGATCCACAATCACCCCCCTAATCTTCATTATTTCCTCAACGTCACGATAGCTAAGTGTAAATCTTAATTTAAAATACACTGCCTGAAGGATTGCATATTTTGGATAACAATGATCTTTACTATTCATTTTTTATTAGTTTTGAAAAACCAAAGATAAAACTTAGTCATAGATGCGACAGAACCCAAATAGGGCATTCTAAAAAGTATTTAACATCAAATCATGTTATTACCTACAAAATTTAAACATTTTAGTAACACATCTTAAAATTATGAGTTTTAACAAGATTCTCACTTATTATGTCGTAAAAAATATCCACTGTAAATATCAACAAAAGCCACTTTATTTTAATACAATACCACATAAAAATAATTCCAGTTGTTTTTATGTGGTAATTATAAAGTGTAAAAAATTACAATTCTATTGCTTATTATTCTATGATTCGTATTATTCCATAGCAATAATTATAAATTCACTTCTCCTATTTAATTGATGCTCAGACTCTGTACAATCGACTCCATCGGAACAGTTATTTCTAAGCTGACTCTCTCCATATCCTGTTCCGGTTAATCGGTTTGGTGCAATACCATTTTTAATTAACCATTGTATGGTTGCTTTGGCTCTTCTGTTAGATAAGGCAATGTTATATGCGGCAGTTTGACGGCTATCAGTATGCGAACGAACATCTATTTTCATCTTTGGATATTGTTTCATCACCGCTAAGATTTTCTCCAGTTCAAAAGCGGCATCTTTACGAATATAGGATTTATCCAAATCAAAATAGATAATCGGAATATTAAGCGTTTTAGCCAAATCAGTACCTATGCCTATTGGCTTGATTCTCTTTTCTAATGGAATTATTAGGCTCGTTTCACCCGTTTGACCTTCAATTTTTACTAGAACTTCATTGGTTTCATAATCTTGTTTCGCGGCTCTAACATGGTAGATTGTGTTGCACTTTACTTTAAATGTATAACTTCCATCTTTTCCCGCTAAAACTTCCTCTATAGTTTTAAATTGTTCATCCAGCAGGGTTACTTTGGCATTATCAAGTATTATGTTAGTTTCCTGGTCAACAACTATTCCCTTCAACTTCTGCTCACATAGCAGTTTTCTTGTTTCTGTGAATTCGTAAATATCATCGTTTCCGTTTCCGCCTTCTCTGTTAGAGGAGAAAAATCCTCTTCTATTTTCACTATTGATGATAAATGCAAAATCATCTTGTTTGCCATTAATTGGGACTCCAACATTTTCGACTTCTGTAAATTTACCGTCATTATTGATTCTGGAAACATAAACATCAAGTCCTCCCAAGCCTGGGCGTCCATCACTGGCAAAATAGATTTCATTGTCAGCAGATATAAATGGGAAGGTTTCTCGTCCTTCCGTATTGATCGATGAACCTAAGTTTTCTGGTTTTCCAAAAGTTCCATCATTATTAATGGTCACACTAAACAAATCTGACTGGCCTAAAGTGCCTGGCATATCTGATGCAAAATATAGTTTCTTACCATCTACACTTAATGCCGGATGTGCTGTGCTATATTGATTGCTGTTAAATGGCAATTCAGTTATATTGGCCCATTTTCCATTAACGAATTCTGCTTTATAAAGTTTTAAGAGGGTGTTTTTTTGGTCATCTCTCTCTTTTTTCCATTCAAAAAGTTATTTCTGGTAAAGTACATCGTTTTTCCATCTTTTGTAAAAACGGGTGTCGATTCATTGAATTTTGAATTGATTTTCTTTTCAAATCGTTTTACCTTTCCTAATGTCCCATCCTCTGTTAATTCTGCAGAATATAAATTGGTAAAAGATTTATTGGTCCATTTAAATGTTTTCTTAGCCACACCTCCAGTATCTCTCGCTGATGCAAATACTAATTTTTGGTCATAATAAGTACCTCCATAATCCGATTGTGTAGAGTTAATACCGGCATCGACTATTTCAAATCGCCCTGAATTCGCTTTTATTTGCTCGAGATAGTTTCTATTGTTTTCAAATAGTATCGCTCTTTTATCTGTTGCGATTTTTTTATTAAACACTTCAAGGGTTTTATCCGCTTTCGCATAATCTCCTGTAGCCTTTAGAGTTTGCGCATAACGATAATAATATTCAGGTTCTTGCTCTTTATTGATTTCAAAAAGGATATCATACCACTTTACGGCTTTGGTAAGCTCACCGTTAAAATAGTAAGCATTGCCTAATCGTTGAAGTAATTTCTCATCCTTAAACCCTTTTTCAGCTACTCTTTCGTAGATTGAAATGGCGTCAATATAGGCATATTGGTCATAGTCCTTGTCTGCCTTCTTCTGGCTTGCTGTCTGTGCACTTGAATTTAGTGAGATAAACACTAAAAAAATGGTAGATGCTATATATTTAATTTTCATCTTGTGAGGATTTAAAAGAATCTTGGTGAGGTTATTCGGCTATAATTATTTAAAAATTCGAATCGCAGGAATATCTCATGTGAACCTGAATTATAATTATTCAATCTTGTCGTTTCACGGTCATAAGCATAACCAATGAATAATCCATCAGTAACCTGAAATCCCGCCATCGCACTTAACGCCGCACTCCATCTATAAGCTACTCCTAATGTAAACTTTTCATTAAACATAAAGTTTGCCGAAAGATCAACCTGCAAAGGTGCACCTTCAACCATTTTAGTAAGTAATGCAGGTTTGAATTTGATATAAGGATCTAAATCGAATACATAACCAGCTATCAGATAGTAATTTATCTTATCCTTTAAAATAGCATAATCATTATCACTGTACCTTGTCGTTTCGATGAAATTAGGTACTGATAACCCGATGTAGGCTTTATCTGAATGCCAGTACACTCCCGCTCCTATATTTGGAGAGAATTTATTATTTCAAATCTTGAAACTGAGGATCCCCCTGTATTCGGGATTTAATTTATTCATATCAAGATTAAATAAATTTGCTGTTCCTTTGATTCCAAAGGAAAGTTTGAATGTTTCGGATGTTGGTACTGTATAAGATAAATCAGCAGAGAAAGTGTTCTCATTAGTAGGCCCTATCTTATCGTTTACAAGTGAAACTCCTAATCCCAGATTACTATTATTTATCGGTGTATTTAACGAAAAACTACTCGTTTCTGGTGCTCCATCAAGTCCAACCCACTGCGTACGATATAACCCAAAAATACTCATTGCTCCTCTTGAGCCCGCATATCCAGGATTTATATTAATAGTGTTATACATGTATTGTGTATACTGGGCATCTTGTTGTGCAAATCCCAAAGCGGAAAATAACACAAAAACTAAAACTATTTTTCTCATGTATTTTACTTTTATAATGGCTTAGTTTTTTTTTTATGACTAAGCCATTTGTTAAATTATTACTTAGTAAGGTATAAATATCCCGCTTGCTGATGTGCATTAGAATCTCTGTCTTTGTACTTCAGAATATAATAATATGTCCCATCTGGTAATCCGTCCGATTGCTTCACTGTTGTTCGACCTTCAGATAGCCCTCTAAAAGCGCGCTCTTCATTGTTATAATTCTCACGTTGGAATACCAAAACTCCCCAACGATTGTAAATCTCAACAGTATTCTCTGGATAACATCCTATACCCTGAATATAAAATCTTTCATTCTTATCATCCCCATTTGCAGACATTGCATTGAAGACTTTTATTACGCAACCTTCGATTGATAAAACTGTTGGATTGTCTCCTAGATTGTCATTATCATCAGAAGTATCAGATACAATAATTCCTGTAGGATTCTCTCCTGTTACAAAAGCCTGATTAGAAACTTTTCCTGCATTGATATCGCTTTGTTTCATCGCGTAAACACCTTTAAAAGTTGTACTATCACTTTCTCCCGGAGCTAGAGATATTAAACCTCCTGTTATAACAATTCCAGGAAGCGGATCTTTAATCGAAATATTTGTCAGCCTAACATTTCCTGTATTGGTAACAACAAAACTATAAGTAATGGTTTCTCCAGCATCTGCATTCCCATTCATGTTTTCATCATTAAATACCGCTGTCTTAATCAACGCAATTGATGGAACTTCAACGAAGACAAAAACCTTAGCTATACTACAATTATTTGAATTTAATTTATCACAAATTTGATACATTAATATATAGTTTCCTCCTATAGTGTTTGGTGCTATCGTTATTGTTCCATTTGGATTTAAGCTAAAACCTTCAGGAACAATCCCAACAAGCTTTAAATCAATATCTAACACATTTAAAAATTTTCCATTATACAAATCATTACCAAATACTGTTTGGTATTACCTCCATTGGTACCATTGATTCAATTAGTTGTAAAATCATCTTCAATTGCGTCCAGAGAAGATTGTCCACAATAATAATTGACTTGACCGTACTGCAGTTAGACGTATTGGTTACTTCGCATATCGTGTAGGTAACCGCATAATTTCCTGCTGGGGTATTGGCTGCAACTGTAACTGTTCCGTCTGCATTTAAAGTCAAGCCTGACGGTACGTTCACTCCTGTCAAAGTTACTTCTCCTGGACTCGTGCCAATCACAACTGGATTGCCATTCAGGTATCATTGACTGTCAAGGCTGCCGTAGTCCCCCCGTATTACCATTTACAGCAGTAGTCTCTGTGATAGCAGTAATTACGTTTATCGGC
>NZ_JBXBAV010000057.1:0-2014 GCF_056783245.1 Flavobacterium sp. TC780
AGGAACTACCAATGAATTAATCTTAGATAAAAACTCATTAACATCAAATGTAAATGGAGTAACTAGCGCAGTGGATTTAAAAGAAATTGCAGCAGCAGGAACTACTAACACATTAGAGTTAGACGGAGATAAATTAACATCAAATGTAAATGGTGTAACAGATACAGTAGAACTAAAAGCTGTTGTAGCAGCAGGAACTACCAATGAATTAATCTTAGATAAAAACTCATTAACATCAAATGTAAATGGAGTAACTAGCGCAGTGAATTTAAAAGAAATTGCAGCAGCAGGAACTACTAACACATTAGAGTTAGACGGAGATAAATTAACATCAAATGTAAATGGTGTAACAGATACAGTAGAACTAAAAGCTGTTGTAGCAGCAGGAACTACCAATGAATTAATCTTAGATAAAAACTCATTAACATCAAATGTAAATGGAGTAACTAGCGCAGTGAATTTAAAAGAAATTGCAGCAGCAGGAACTACTAACACATTAGAGTTAGACGGAGATAAATTAACATCAAATGTAAATGGTGTAACAGATACAGTAGAACTAAAAGCTGTTGTAGCAGCAGGAACTACCAATGAATTAATCTTAGATAAAAACTCATTAACATCAAATGTAAATGGAGTAACTAGCGCAGTGGATTTAAAAGAAATTGCAGCAGCAGGAACTACTAACACATTAGAGTTAACGGAGATAAATTAACATCAAATGTAAATGGTGTAACAGATACAGTAGAACTAAAAGCTGTTGTAGCAGCAGGAACTACCAATGAATTAATCTTAGATAAAAACTCATTAACATCAAATGTAAATGGAGTAACTAGCGCAGTGAATTTAAAAGAAATTGCAGCAGCAGGAACTACTAACACATTAGAGTAAGACGGAAGATAAATTAACATCAAATGTAAATGGTGTAACAGATACAGTAGAACTAAAAGCTGTTGTAGCAGCAGGAACTACCAATGAATTAATCTTAGATAAAAACTCATTAACATCAAATGTAAATGGAGTAACTAGCGCAGTGATTTAAAAGAATTGCAGCAGCAGGAACTACTAACACATTAGAGTTAGACGGAGATAAATTAACATCAAATGTAAATGGAGTAACTAGCGCAGTGGATTTAAAAGAAATTGCAGCAGCAGGAACTACTAACACATTAGAGTTAGACGGAGATAAATTAACATCAAATGTAAATGGTGTAACAGATACAGTAGAACTAAAAGCTGTTGTAGCAGCAGGAACTACCAATGAATTAATCTTAGATAAAAACTCATTAACATCAAATGTAAATGGAGTAACTAGCGCAGTGAATTTAAAAGAAATTGCAGCAGCAGGAACTACTAACACATTAGAGTTAGACGGAGATAAATTAACATCAAATGTAAATGGTGTAACAGATACAGTAGAACTAAAAGCTGTTGTAGCAGCAGGAACTACCAATGAATTAATCTTAGATAAAAACTCATTAACATCAAATGTAAATGGAGTAACTAGCGCAGTGAATTTAAAAGAAATTGCAGCAGCAGGAACTACTAACACATTAGAGTTAGACGGAGATAAATTAACATCAAATGTAAATGGTGTAACAGATACAGTAGAACTAAAAGCTGTTGTAGCAGCAGGAACTACCAATGAATTAATCTTAGATAAAAACTCATTAACATCAAATGTAAATGGAGTAACTAGCGCAGTGAATTTAAAAGAAATTGCAGCAGCAGGAACTACTAACACATTAGAGTTAGACGGAGATAAATTAACATCAAATGTAAATGGTGTAACAGATACAGTAGAACTAAAAGCTGTTGTAGCAGCAGGAACTACCAATGAATTAATCTTAGATAAAAACTCATTAACATCAAATGTAAATGGAGTAACTAGCGCAGTGGATTTAAAAGAAATTGCAGCAGCAGGAACTACTAACACATTAGAGTTAGACGGAGATAAATTAACATCAAATGTAAATGGTGTAACAGATACAGTAGAACTAAAAGCTGTTGTAGCAGC
>NZ_JBXBAV010000058.1:0-14045 GCF_056783245.1 Flavobacterium sp. TC780
TTACGTATTGCTAAGGTTAATACATGCTCCTGTTGTTAGGGAGGCAGCACCTTTTAATTGTATCTCCACTAACTGTCATATTTTGTATGTTTTGTGTTCCTGTGGTATCATTTGCATTAGCATTAAAAAGCCATCCTGTACCCGTATCTGCTTTTACCTGTTTAATTTTATCATTTACGTCTCTGTAAGCATAAGCGGCATTTGGTGAATTTTTTTCATGTTCAAAAGTTGCCCAAATCATTTCAGGATGTCCCGCAACACTTCCTACCACATGCATTCCTACTAATGCTAATGTTGCCGTTGTTTGTCCATTTTCTACCCATTTATTCGGGTTAGATTTATCATAAGTAGGAATCTTTGCTTTTATAGTAATATAACTATCAGCATTAGGTAAATCTTTAACTTCAATCCATGATGTTTTTAATTCCATTGCCAAAGCATCGGGATCAGGAGGAGTTGCCCAACCTTTGGTTTTTGCATAAGCCAGAATACTATCTCTTGCACTGGCAGTTGTTGGAAATTGATTACCATTTAATTTTCCTTCATTAACTCCAGTTAAGAAATACGCATACACATCGTTAACCATTGTAATATAATAGACCAATGATTTATTTTCTCCCATTAAGGCACCATGAGATCCTGCCTGTCCTTGTTCTGTTTGCACCTCATTACCATTCGAGTCAAAGAAAACAGATTTTTTCCCCACTTTAAATTCTTGTAAAACATTCTTAGGATCAACTTTGCTATCAATAACTGGTTTCGCACTTTTAATAGCTCTTCCCTTAATATCGATAAACGAATGCAATCCTTTTGCATCTGTTGATATACGACTTACTTGTACTAATTTATTAGTTTCATCCTTAACTTTCTCATCACTTTTTGCAGGTTCAACCTCAAATAGTCTTCCAGATTTATCACTTACAATTGGTAAACGGTTTGGTCCGTTTTGATTAATATTACTTACTGCACTAAGTATTTCTTTTGGATTATGCTGTGTCATAGTTCGTTTCCCTTTAGCGTCGGGAGGTGATACATTATAAAATACCGAAGATTCTAAAACTGTTCCTTTTCCGCTATATGTCCCTGAGGCAGGAGATGTAATCCATAAAAACATCTGTTCTGACCATTTATAAAAATCGCAATTGTTATTATGAGGAAACGTAACACTATTTGCTGGCGTTACTAATCCATTTTCTGATACTTTTCCTGTCTTAAACCAAGAATTAAATTCAGATTCGGAAACTGTACAAGATTGCTTTACATCTTGTGGTAAATATTCATCACCACTAGAAACTAATGCTGCTACTTCCTTTTTTATTACATCCTATAAATAGGACAATTGCCACAGTAAACAATGCTACGGCAATTTTTATGGTCGTTTTTTTCATGATTTATTGGTTATTAACTTGTTTTTTATTTATTTTTTAGAATTTAGAATGAAGTATTATACAACTTCCATATCTAAAATAATTCGTGGTTTTCCTGTGGTTCTAAACAAAACATTTCCATTACACTACTCCTGTTAAGTAAATTCTCTCTACCAACAATCGTTGCAAAGGCCGAAATCGAAAAAGAACCTCTTATCGGGACTTGATTAATTTTTGGTACTTTAATAACCTCAGCAACTCTTTTCTCTTTTAAAAGTTTTTCACTAAGAGATAAGTCTGAATGATAGTTCGAGCTTTGATAAGCCCTTGTATCATAAACCAAATTTGGAGGATCGTGCGACATATTTAATTTTTTATAGGTTAAGTATTAAAAATCATTGGGGCTGATTTTCATTTTATTAAAGCCATTTGGTTATTCAAGAATAAAGAAACAATAATCACGCAAACCTAAACAACGTATAAATACCTGATTTTCAAACAAACAAACAAACAAACAAACAAACAAATTAATACTTTAACACAAACCAATCTTCAAAAAAGGCCATCTGAACAGACGACCTTTTCGAATAAATTAACATCCTATTTAATTTAGACTTTTTCATTTATGCCAGTTCTTCTTTCAAAACTGGTAAAGCTTTTACTGGTACATCTTCAACTGTATGGTTATAGTATGAAAATCCTCCAATTCCATTCCAACTATTATCAATAGCAAACGCTGCATCAAAATTGGCTAAAAAAGCACCTATAGCTGGAGGAGTTAAATGATGCACATATTGCCCATGAAGGCTAACTACTTTTGTATACTTTCCAAGTCCTGTTGCATATATCTTACCCTTTACAGGAACAATAATGTGGCTATCAGGACCTTGTATAGCCTGAGTAATTACCACAGTACCTGTCACAGAATGTTGAGATGGCACAACTACTAAACTAAATTTTGCGATAGGCGCACCTGGCGTTCCTACATTTCCGATTGTGCCATTAGCTAAATAAGCACCTGCTAATAAATTTGACATAACTTTCTAATTTAAATTTTCCCTTACTCATAAGGCTTTTCAGTACCGCCTCGTTTTTTTTATTAGGTTCTGCTCCAAAACTTTTGCATTTTTGATTAATTCTCTTAAACAGTTCAATCTTATTTCATCATTAATAATTCTAATTTTTCTAGCGTGTGTTTTGCTCTTTCCATTTTAACTGCATATTCATCATTTACTTCTTGAACATCAGCGTTACAAAAACTGCAAACTGCTTCTTCTTCATAAACATAATTATCACATCCGTGGCATAACTTAAGTGCTTTGGGGATTCTGGGAACTCTGGTTGTATTACCTGAAACTGAAATAGGAGTTTCGCTATTTGGTGATTGTATTTCTACTATTATTCCATTTTCATCTTCAACTATAATTTCAAAAAGTCCCATATCGAAAGAATCGCCTGGTGCTTCTTGAATTTTTCTTATTCGCTCCTTAAGGCCTTTCTTTTTTAATTCTAAAGCACGATGATGACAAAAAGGATTATTACCTCTCTTACCGAACAGCACATGACTTGTCCATGTACAACCTGCTAAACAAGAAGATTCATAGTAGCAACCTTTACAGCCACCCCATAATTCTTCTTTATTTCTATATCTGGAAAAAACCATTTCTTCGCTATATTTCCAAATGTCTTCCAAATCCATATCTTTTACATTACCACCAGTATATGCACTTGTCGGTAATGACGGACAACCTTTAATTTTACCATCTGCCTCAATCCCTATCCCTGTATGTCCTGCTGAACATCCTGTATAATATTTTTCATTTCCCTGTCTCCAAATATGTTCATACGGCCCAAAATAACCGATGTTATTTCCTGCCTGTATTAAAATATTGTGTGCTAAAGCTTTTCTGTATATTACGATAAGATTGTCGTAAAAATCTATTAATTCATAAGGCTGAACTATTAATTCTTCTGAATTATCTACGGCATTTCCCATAGCAACAGCAAGTTGTATTTGCCAGTTTTTTACATTATTTTCAATTAGAACATCTAAGAGTTCATTCAGCTCATTTTTACTTCTTTTTGTAATTACTGTATTTACGCTAGAAGTTATATTGTGTTTTTTAAGTAGTTTCAAGCAATTAACTGCATGTTCAAAAGAATCCTTTCTTCCCTTCTTATTTTATTATGTGTATCAGGCATTCCATCGATAGAAACCCCAATATTATTTATTCCTGCTTTTTTTGCATCAATAATTCGCTCTTCATTTAAATTATATGCACCAGACTGCATAGAACATTCAATCCCACTTTGATGTATTCTTTCGATAATTTCAAGCCAATCTTTTCTCAAAAAAGCTTCTCCTCCAATAATGGAAATCTCTCTTGTACCAAGACGTTTAAGACTTTCTATAACACCAAAACATTGTTCAGTAGTTAATTCGCCAGGCCTTACTTTTCCAGCTCTGGATCCGCAATGTGAGCATTTCAAATTACATGCTAAAGTAATTTCCCATACCACATGAACCGGAGTGGCTGTTTCATAATCATCTCTTACTCTGTATCGTGTCGAAGTCTTATCCATCTTAATTTTCATTTATGATTTGATAATTGATTAAAAAAACGGCTTAAAAAGTAAAACTTAATAAACCGTTTTTTTAGATTACTTTTTCTTTTTCAAAGCATCAATTGCATCAAGCAATTCTACCAATGCTACATGCAAATCTTTTTCATCTCTTATGGTTTTCTTAGCTTTTTCAGCTACTGCAACCATTTTTTCTAAATCATTTGAGGCAATCGCTTCTCTGATTCCTACTCCGTAAAGTACTGTTGCCATAATATCTTGTATTTATAATTATTCTTACTCTTTAGGTTTTTCAGATACCCCCTTGTTTTTCTGTACAAGTCAGTTTATTTTTTCTTCTTCAGAGAATCTATTGCATCTAACAAGTCTAGCAAAGCTCCAGTTAGGTCTCCTTGATCTTTTATTGTTTGCTTCGCTTGTTTGGCGACAGCTTCCATCTTAGCTAAATCATTTGAGGCCAAGGCTTCTCTAACAGCAACACCGTATGGCATAATTATCCCCATCCTTATTGTTTTTTAGTATTAATTATCGTTTTCGTTCATGTCTAATAACTCTAACAAATAAGTAGTACGTTATCAATCATGTATAAGAATCATAGTAGTAGCCTACTCACCCAATGTTATAGTTCTTCCAAATTGTGAATCATCACTAACATTTGTACAAAACATCCACTCAGTAGTAAAACGAGTACCATCTTCATTCTCTCCCGTTGCTACATACTTATGATGAATATTAAGTTTTGGTTTTTGACTTTCTAAATTAAGATTATAGAATAAAGATCTCCCAAGTGTACCAAATCCATAGGTTCCACTAGCTCCTTCAATAATAGGAAGGATAACAGGCCCAACGCCTCCACCATTCCATTCAACATAAGGATACACATTCACATTTTTTACTTTCACAGGTATTGCTTGCATAATAATAGTTTTGTCCTACTCATAAGGCTTTTCAGATCCACCTTCGCTTTGTACTGTGCGAAACAGTCCGTTTATTTTAGTGGGTTCTGCTCCACTCATTTAATGAGTTAGCTGAATCATTTAAATATCAAAAAAACTATTATAAATGATAGATTTGGGGCTAACTTCTATTTCAAAGCTATTATAAATAAATAGGCGTTTTTAACAAAATGGTATCAAACGGGAAATTTTAGTCATGAAACAACCAAAAGAATGACACAGAACAAAAAAACCTATAAGAACCTAATTTTAAACACATTAAAAAACGAATCACACTTTACTTAAACAAACTTTCATTTATTTTTGAAAGTTTAAAAACTTTTACTTACATTTGAACTATGGAATTCAAAGAAGCAAAAAATAAATTCGTTCAAACATGGGGAGCCTTAGGTTCTCAATGGGGTATTAATAAAACCATGGCACAAATCCATGCACTATTAATGGTATCCAACGAACCTGTTTCGATGGAAGATGTAATGGAGGAGTTGCAAATTTCTCGCGGTAATGCCAGCATGAATTTGAGAGCTTTAATGGATTGGGGAATTGTTTACAAGGAGTACAAAGCAGGGGAACGTAGAGAATTTTTTACTGCCGAAAAAGATTTAGACGAACTTGCTGTAAAAATTGCAAGAGAAAGAAGTAAACGCGAAATTAAACCTGCTCTTAAAATATTAAAAGAAGTTTCATCGATTGACTCTAAGGATTCAGCAGAAGAAAAACACTTTGTTGAGCAAACTATAAAATTATATGATTTTGTTTTAAAGGCTGATAATATGCTAGATAAAATGACCGAATTTAAAGAAAACTGGCTAGGCCGTTTGGTTCTTAAAATAATGAAATAAAAAAATTTAATCAAAACTTTCATTTTTTTCTGAAAGTTTAAAACACTCAATAACTATGAAAGCAATAAACTATCTAAATTACTTTTTTGTCGGTTTACCAGTTATACTGGGTATCGCAGGGATTATCCATGAAGTATTCCCTGTTTTAGGTATCCTTGCAACAATCATAACAGGCTTATTTCAAGTTATTATAGCTATAAAAATGATAATAGATGAACCATATGACAGAAATCTCCAAATCTATATTACAACTGTAATTATATATTTTGCAACATGGTTTGCATTCCCAAAAATCGAATATATACCAATACTAAAACACGGTCTTATATTAATCCCAATACTTCTTGCCATTTATCTTTCAGTAATAATCTATAAAAAAGCAAACCTATGAGCTTCTTAACCGCCGAATGGAAAAATTTAGCATTATTTAATTATGAGGTCGATGCTAAAATACTCGAAAAATATGTTCCACCTGGAACTGAGATTGATTTATGGAATAACAAATGTTACGTAAGTCTAGTTGGTTTTATGTTTAAAAACACAAAAGTATTAGGTATAAAAGTTCCTTTTCATGTCAACTTTGAAGAAATAAACCTACGTTTCTATGTAAAACGATTTGAAAATGGCACATGGAAACGTGGCGTAGTTTTCATAAAAGAAATAGTCCCTAAAACTGCCATTACTTTTATTGCAAACACCTTATATAAAGAGCACTATCAAACTAATAAAATGAAACATGCAGTTTCTGAGAATGCAGTATCTAAAACGTTTGTTTACCAATGGAAAAATCATAACAAATGGAATTCAATTGAAGCTAAAACAGGTAAAGAGAAATTAGAAATAGAATTAAACTCTGAAGCCGAATTTATCACCGAACATTATTTTGGATATACTAAATATGATAATAACACCACTTTCGAATATGAAGTAACGCACCCAAGATGGCAACAACTACCAATAATCGATTATAAAATAGATGCCAATTTTGAAGATAACTACGGAAAAGATTTTGCTTTCCTGAATAAATTAAAACCAGTTTCAGCTTTTCTAGCAATTGGTTCTAAGATTACTGTCGAGAACAAGAAAAAAATAAAGTCATGAATGCAAATCTTAATATCATTGGGTATTTCATTTACCTGATGATTACCATCTTCATCATTGTAAAGGTTGGAAAAACTTGTTATAAAAATGGCAATGTATTCGTTTCTGAACTTATTCCCAATCACGAAGATTTATGCCAACGAATAAATCAAATGCTACTTCTAGGCTATTATCTATTAAATATTGGCTATTGCGCCATGACATTAATTTCGTGGGAAACAATAATAACTACTAATCAACTCATAGAAGTAATAGCAACCAAAGCTGCAATTATCATATTTATAATCTCAGGATTACATTACATAAACATCATTATAATAACTAAATACGTTCAAAAATTAATTAATAACTAGTAAATTAAACATCATGGAAACTACAAAAATTTTAGTCGGTTATGCAATCTATTTACCAATAGCACTTTTTCTAACATACTATGTTTCTAAAACTTTATTCGCAAACGGAAAAATATATATGCTAGACATATTTAGAGGAAGAGAAGAAATTGCTGATGCAACCAACAAACTTTTCGAAACAGGTTTTTACCTTCTTAATCTTGGCTTTGCATTAATGATATTAAGAATAAGCGAAGACATTAATAACTATCAAATCTTAATTGAAGCTTTAAGTTATAAAATAGGAAGTTTTTCTATTTACCTTGGATTAATGTTATTCCTTAATTTGTATTTCTTCTTTAGAGGAAAAAGAAAAGCTAGAGAAGCACAACAAGAAGACAGATTAGTTTTAAAAATTTAATTAATAACCAAATCCTAACAATCCTAATATCGAAACGTCGGGACGCGATTGTTAGGGTTAATACTTTACAAAATGAGTAAGCTTATTATCGCAGCTGGAACAGGTTTTTTAGGACAAGTCTTAGTCAACCATTTTAAAAATAAATTTGAAGAAATTGTAATTCTCACCCGAGGAAAATCACAAACCATAGATGGAATTAAATACGTTAACTGGGATGCAAAAACTTTTTCTGGTTGGGAAAATGAGCTTGAAGGCGCAACGGCTTTAATTAATCTAGCAGGAAAATCTGTAGATTGTCGTTATACCAAAGAAAACAAAAGAGAAATTCTATTATCCCGAATCGAAAGTACTCGAATTTTAAACAAAGCTGTTTTAAATTGTGTCAACCCGCCTAAACATTGGCTGAATTCATCAACAGCTACTATTTATCGATTTTCATTAGATAAAGAAATGGATGAAACTACCGGCGAAATTGGAAATGATTTTTCTATAAATGTAGCTTTATCTTGGGAGAAAACATTCTTTAAAACAGAAACTCCAAATACATTAAAAACTGCTTTAAGAACCTCAATAGTTTTAGGAAAGAAAGGCGGTGCTTTAATTCCGCTTAAAACCTTAGCCAAAATTGGATTCGGAGGGAAACAAGGAAAAGGAAATCAATTTATTAGTTGGATCCATGAAGACGATTTTGCAAATGCAATAGATTTTATACTCCAAAAAGAAATGATTGGGATTGTTAATCTTGTTTCTCCAAAACCGATTCGTAATGCAGACTTTATGAAGAAACTTCAAAGAAGTATTGGTTTTCCTTTCGGGATCCCACTCAATACATTTCTGCTTAAAATAGGAGCTTTCTTTATTCGAACACAACCTGAATTAATTTTAAAAAGCCGAAACGTGATTCCGAAAAGGCTTTTAGAAAGTGGATTTGAATTTAAGTTTGATAATATAAAGGATGCTTTTAAAAATCTTATTATAAATATGAAATGGGAATTTGTAATATGGCATTGGGTTTTAACTTTGTTATGCGGACCAATATTTTTTTCAATTGTTAAGTCCTTAAATGACTCAAATGGAGGTAGTTTTTTTAGTCTTTTGGAAATATATCCAATAATGCTGTTTATGGGATTAGCATTCTCATTACCAACTTACATTTTTTACTCTTTTGTATTTAATGCTATAAAAAACAAAAGCATAAAAATGATTTACAGAAAAATGATTTTAATTATAACAGTAGTGACTGGAATTTTCATAACTGCAGCTCTCATAAATGGAACTTGGTGGTTTGATATTGCAATATCTTATTCCATAGCGTCCATTATTACTTGGTTATTTTTTAATATGAAATTTGAAGATAATACCGACTAATTTATGACAATGATTCATCTTACCACGAAAATAAAAGCACCAAAACAAATCGTCTTTGATAATTCTAGAGATATTAATCTACACATGCAATCTGCAAGTAAATCAAATGAAAAAGTAATTGCTGGTGTAACAACTGGATTAATAAATTATGGAGAAACTGTAACGTGGCGAGGAAAACACTTCGGGTTTTACTTAACGCACAAAAGCCGAATTACTGCAATGAATTTTTGCGACTACTTTGTAGATGAAATGGAAAGCGGAAAATTTAAATCATTTAAACATGAGCATTTTTTTAAAGACGAAAATGGGCAAACAATCATGACTGATAAATTACAATATGAAACTCCGTTTGGTGTATTAGGAAAATTGTTTGATGATTTATTTTTAAAGAAACATTTAATCCAATTCCTTTTAGAGCGAAACAAAACACTAAAAGAAGCATCTGAACAAGGGCAACTAAAGTAAATTCCTTACCTTTATAATTATTATGCAGTGTGAATAATTACTAAAACAATTTTAAAAATAAATATATGTCAATAAAAACAAAAATTTTAACCGTCGCCTTTTTTGCAATTTTTTCTATCGGATTTGCACAAACTAATTGTAAAGAATTTAAAGGATGCGAAAGAAAATTATGTGAATTGAACACAAAATTAGAATACGCTAAGAAAGCTGGAAATCAAAATCAAATTAAAGGTATTGAAGAGGCCATAGCCCAAACCAAAAAGAACTGTACAACAAAAACAGTTAGTAATGACCTTGACAAGAAAGTAAAAGAAAAACAAAAAGAAGTTAAGGAAAGAACTGATGATTTAAACAAAGCGATTAAAGACAAAGAAAGCAAAGAAAAAATCAATAAGAAAAAGAAAAAATTAGAAGAAGTTAAAGCTGAATTAAATAAAGCTGTTGCGGCCCAAAAAACGAAATAAGATTTGTTATCACATATTCAAGACCCGATGTTAATACATCGGGTCTTGTGTTTATCGGATGTAAAAGCAATTAGCCTCTAAATAAATCACACATACTATCTACGATCCAGAAACTGAAGAACTTACTAACATTGCTTCCATCGCTAATAAGAGATTTTTTGATTTTGAAGTAGTGACTTTAATTGTAATACTACCATCTGTCCCAATATCAAAACCACACCTAGCATCTTCTGGATTTAAATAAAATGGCCAGACAGATGTTAATAAATTACTCTTTAAAAGTAATAAAGTCTTTAAATCATATTTTGCAAAACTTTGAATTTCCAAAGTCATACCTGATGCAACTAATAAGCCGTTTGTAAATAAAGTGAGAATTCCATTTGCGCCAAACAGTTCATCCCACGTTACCAAATTAGAACCGCTCATCCAGTTACCCTTATCTGTAAAAGCTTTTACAAAAACGCCTTGATTAAACCAACTTCCAAATCTTATAGGCACATGAACTATCTTATCAAAATGCAGTTTAAAAACAAATCTTTCCTCACTTGCCTTTTCATTAAAATCTAAGAAAGGCTGATAGATTACTAAATTAGGATAAGAAGGGAATAAATCTATCTTCGGTGGCGGATAATTCTTAGAATCAAAAGTAAAATCAAATGAAGCCCCATTCGATAATGCAGTGAGGATTCCTGCAGAATCAGGCTTAAATAAAGGTGTTTTAGCAGTATTACACTTTAACCAAAAATCTTCATTAGCATAATTTTTTCTTGCTATATCAATCATAAAAGAGTCTTTTTGGGCATCAAGCAACTGTCCATAAGCCTTACTAAACAAAGTACTTTGATCATCTACATTAGCAACAAATCCTTTATTAGGAATAATATCAAGCAGATTAAACAAATCACAATCTGTCTTAGGGAGCAATGGGACTATAGGAAACCATCTCAAATTTGCCAAATCTAAAGTAAGACTGGATGAAATTTCTTTAATAATTAATTCTTTATAACTATTTATCATAACCATTTTTATTAAATTACCACAAAACCATCTGCATACCAATTCAGTTAAAAAAATCAAGCCGTCAAGAATTGATATTCAATTAAAAAAGAGAACACAGAATGAACTGTGTTCTCCCTATTTTACTTAATTAGATTTAATTAAATCATTCTAGAAACTGAAGGCCCCTCTATAGCAAGCTTAGTAGGAATAACCCCCATACCAAATATTTGCAAACTTCCTGTTTGCAAGTAACCTTAGTAGTAATATAACCTTCAGAATCATGTGTATGAGTCTGTGTTACTGATGAACTAGAATGTGAGGTGTAAAAAGGCCATACATTGGTATCTTTACTAGTCGTAATTTGCTTGTATTCAGAATCAGAATACTTAGCAAAGGAAGTCGTTGTAATCGTATAACCATTTATCAGCAATACTTGATTTGAAATATTCTGACACGACCCTTTAGGACCAAAAACTCTGTCCCAATCCTCTTGGCCTTGTTTCCATTTTCCTGGGTCTTTATATTGATTGGTAAAAAATCCTTGTGTAAACCAACCTCCCGCACGCACTTGTAAGTAGGCATATTTATCAATAGAGATTGTTACCGTAATTCTAGAAGAAGAAGCTTTTTTATTTACCTCTGTAGAAACTGAACTAGAAGAAGTTCCCCAAAAACCTACTCCTGCAGATCCTGTGCTTTTTGCCCAAGAAGAGTCAAGATTACTATCGGCTGTTGCAGAATCAAAAGAGATAAAAGCAGATGAACCATTATTTACTTGATTATATAAATCCGCAAAACCTGGAGCATAAATAGGATTTACAGCAACATCTCCATCAATCCAATATTTTTCATTGGTATAGTTTTTCAATGCTAAATCTTTCAAAAAACTATCTTTAGCATCATTAATAACTATCTGCATATTACCATTTAAACCATTAATTGGGTTACTCGTATACAATGTAGAAACGGATACTGGAGGAATTCCATCAACAAAATTATAAACTCCAGCAGCATCAGTTTGAACAGGCAAAACTCCCTGAATCATTTGAAATTGTTTATCACTCAAATTCAAACCTTTACAAAGCGTGTTATATAAACCTGCAGTAGAATTTGGAAGAGATACATCTCCTGTTCCTTGTTGGACAGAAGACAATACTTGACTATGATTATTGTCCATGATATTGTAAATTTGGGTTTCTTACTCATAAGGCTTTTCAGATTCCGCCTCGTTTATTAATGTGGTGTCTGCTCCACTTTTTTAATCGTAGTATTCATCTAGAGCATTACAATAAAAGGCATTCACAAATCACATAAAAAAACTTGATATCAGCCTTTTAGAAAACAATCTAAAACAAATATTGAAAATGAATTTAGCTAGCATTTATTTTCTACCCCAAAAGTAAATCAGACACTTCTGTTTAATAAAAAAAATGGCACAAGAAGAATATTCTATGTCATGAAAGAAGAAAAAACAAGTCATATGATTATTCTCGTAAAATCAAACAACAAAACAAATGCAATTAATTAACAATAAACACTTTACTTTAATATCAATTTAAAAAAACTCAATTAAGCAAAGTGAAATAGAAAAAAATTCCTTTTATAATTTGAAAAAAAATTAGAAAAAAATAACCATCAGCCACCAAAAAATCGGAATACTTTCGACCCAAAAAGAAGTATAATATTTAGACCGATTTTCATTTGCAAAAAGAATAAAAAGCGACAAAACAAAAACCATGATTAAATTAATCCCCAATTGATTTTTATCAAGATTAAATTTAAAAATCTAAAAAGTAAAAAGGTAACAAATAATAATCCTAAAACCTTGGTGCGTTTTACACCTATTTGCTGTGGAACTGTTTGCAAATGAGGGTAATCATTTGCCAAATCAGTATAATTTCAAAAATTAATATCAGCACAAAAACCAAAATAAAACGCTGTACACATTTGAAATAGAAATCAGAAGTAAAAATAATTTCGGGCATTAATTAAAGGTAAGACTAAGGTAGCCCCAACCCAACAAAAAGCTACATATAGATTTTAACTCCGCCCAATTTCGGGCATTTTTTCTATTTGGAAAAAAAGGAAGTGTATAAAGTGCCGTAATCACAAAGATTCCTACCGAAACTATTTGAGTTATTCGCTTTAACTGCAGAAAAAAATAATAACCAACCAATAAAAGAGCGCAAAAACTAAAAATTGCAATAATTTTTAATTGGTTGCCTATTGGAACTTTCTTTACCCGAATTAAGGCATCATATTTTACAAATTATATCCTACAATAGTACCGAAAAAAACAAATAAGACATTGATTCATCATACTCAATACCAAACATATGGAATGTTAAAACGTACCAAAGCATAACATGATAAAGCTACATGAATACTACTAATGTATAAAAATTAAATACCTGCGTAATTACCTTCATACAACAAAAATAATCAATTATTAAGAAATCAACCCTTTAGTTGTAAATTTCACAAACAATGATACAAAAAATAGCAATTAGATTATTATTAATACTTAATTTTAGCACGACAAAAAAACAACACTTTTACTACTATATGAAAACAGATGCTTTTGCTTTAAGACACATTCGTCAAAGAGAAACCGACCATCAACAAATGTTGAAAACAATTGGAGTTGAATCTATTGAACAACTCGTTTATGAAACGTTTCCAATGACATTCGTTTAAAAGCACCATTAAACTTAGATACTGCACTGACAGATATGAACTTTCAAATCACATACACCAATTAGGAAATAAAAATAAGGTTTTTAAATCATATATTGGTTTAGGATACAACCAAGCTATCGTTCCAGCTGTAATTCAAAGAAATGTTCTTCGAAAATAGACAATGTACACAGCATATACACCTTATCAAGCAGAAATTGCTCAAGGGCGTTTAGAGGCAATCCTTAATTTCCAAACTACAGTTATAGAATTAACTGGAATGGAGATTGCCAATGCATCTTTATTAGATGAAGCAACTGCCGCTCCTGCCAGCAATGGCTCTTTTATTTGATGTAAATCTCAAGAGATCAAAAGAAGAAACCAGAAATGTTTTTTGTTTCTGAAGAAATTTTACCAAACCTTCCTGATTATAGCCCTAACAAACAGGACATTATTAACCTTAGCAATGAG
>NZ_JBXBAV010000059.1:0-31820 GCF_056783245.1 Flavobacterium sp. TC780
AAGGTTAATACATGCTCCTGTTGTTAGGGAGGCAGCACCTGATCAACATTTGGGTCTTGGGTGTTGACATGAAAATAAGCAAATCCTCCGCCTAAATCGATGTTTTTATTGGTTCGGTATCTTGCCTGAGTTCTTAAAACCCATAGATTTTCATGAATAGGATTAATAAAGCTTCGATTATCAAATTCTGAATGGAGTGACCACTTTAGTGTTAATGGTATTATATTGTAATATCTAATCCAAGCGAGGGTTTGTTGGTCGATATTTTTTTTGGTTTGTCCTGCCAATATTTGACTTGTAAGTGCAAGAATAAAAAGTAATCTGCAGGATTTCATTCAGTTGTTATAAATTCAGGTTGCGAATATATACAAATGATGTCAATTATAAATCGGCTTTTAGTTTGATTTTGTGATTTGGATGCTATCAGAGAAAAAGGGAACACGGATTATACGTATTCGCTCGGGCGAAAACGCGGATAAAAAACGGATTTTCTTTTTACACGTATTCTCTTTTTACTGCCGAAGATTTGGATGATTAAAACGATTAAAAACTTTGCATTCTTTGCGTAAATCTTTGTGAACTCTTTGCGGTTAATTTTTTTGCCACAGATTAAAAGGATTTGAAAATTATTCTAAAAATCCGTTTTTATCCGCGTCTTTACTTTAGTAAATCTGCGCCATCCGCGTTCCTTTTTTGAGATAATCTTCGCGTTTCAATAGAACTCTAAATAAAAAACTGGGACAAGTTATTTAAAATTTGTCCCAGTTAATAGCTTTTAATGAATGTGTTTAGGGTTATAGAGAATACTTTAAAGTAACTCCATAGGTTCTTTGATCACCTAATACTCCAGCATATTGTCCTGTGTTTCCACCTGCAGGCAATAATTGCTCATAGTAATCTTTGTTTAAAATGTTACGTCCCCAAAACTGAACAGACAAACCTTCGGATGCACGGAAACCTAAACGAGCGTTAAAAATTGCATAACCCGGAACAACTAAATATTTAGAAGCAGAAGGGCTTGATGAAAATTCAGAACGAGCATAAGAATCGATTGCTAAGAAGATTTTACCAACATTTCCGAAAAATTTAGCTTTATCAGAAAGCTCACCTCCTAATGACCCTGCCCATTTAGAAGCGCCTGGTAAAGCTGTTCCAGAAACATCTTTGAATGCTACTGGAGCTCCAGTTTCTTCTAGTGGAAGTGGTGCATTAGTGAATTTAACATATTTACCATCAGTATAAGTGGCAGCACCATTTATGGTTAGGTGACTGCTAATTATAAAACTGGCATCTAGTTCAGCACCTCTTACACGTACTTTATCTGCGTTAGCAAGATACCCGCGGTTAACACCTAATTCTGCCGCCTGAACATTCGTTTGAAAGTCTTTGATATCAGTATTAAAGAATGCTAAGTTGAATATTGAATTTTTGAAAGGTGATGTTTTTATTCCTATTTCATAATGATTCACTTTTTCTGGTTTGATTACAGCCAGATCAAGTAATGGCTGTCCTTTTGAGTCAGTTGGAAGTCCAGCTACGTTTACACCAACTGGTTTATAGCTTTTTGCATAAGTAGCATATGCATTGATTTTATCCGAAGCTTTAAAGGTTATAGTTAAGTTTCCAGAAAAGTCTGTATTATCAGTATCAGATGTAAATGCTTGGTCACTATAAACAGTTTTTTTCAATGCTAGCAATGCTGGATCAGTAGTTTGAAGACCTCCGTAAGTTGTACGAGAGTAATCAGCTTCTTTTTTGTCAAAATTATAGCGTACACAGGAAGTACATGCAAACGATCTGTAATTGCCCAATCTAATTGCCCAAATACAGCAGCACTAGATGATCTAATTCTAGCATCAGTTTTTATACCATATCCTTCAAAAAGGCCTGGAGTTTTCCATAATGGGCTGGTAGAACTTTGAGAAAATCTCCATTGTGCATTCCCAGATTCTTCAGTTCCGTTTGTTTTTGATGTTTGATCAATAAAAAACACCCCTACAACACCGCTTATTTTAGATGAAAGCTGTCCTGCATAACGAATTTCTTGTGTTATTTGTGTTTGTCTAGTAGGATTTTGAGATTTTGCAAGTACTTGTAATCCTGTAAAATCTCTATCGTTTGATGGATCCCAGTTCCAAAAACGCCATGCTGTAGTAGAGGTAAGAGTACCATTTCCAATTTTTGAATCAACATTAAGAGTATATACCTCCTAAATCTTGTCCAGAACGCCATGGGGTATCTTGGTCAATTTTACGGTCAAATGCATTCAAAGTCGGAAGTTTGTAATTTAAATCAGCAATAATTGCATTAAATTGGCGATAAGCAGCTCTTTGTGTTGGAGCAACACCAGCAACTACCTGAGCATATCCATCTGGTCGCTGCGTGGTAATATCTGCAGCAAGGACAATATTAGTGTTTTCTGATGGAGCATATAGTAATTGCCCTCTAATTCCTTGATTGTTTAATGTGTTTGTGGCTCTGCCAGTTACAATATTATCAATTAAACCATCACGTTGCGTACCTGAGAATGATAAACGTCCTGCAATTTTACTGCTTAAAGCTCCTGTTACCGATGCTTTGGCTTGTAAGAAAGCATAATTTCCGTAACTAACTTCAAAATCGGCACCCGAAGTAAAACTTGGTTTACGAGTAGTAATGTTGAATGCTCCAGAAGTAGTGTTTTTACCAAACAAAGATCCTTGAGGTCCTCGTAATACCTCGATTTGTTCTACATCGATAAAATCAAGAGTTGTAGCTGCTGGACGTGCATAATATACGCCATCAACATAAAAACCTACTCCAGGATCGATCCCGTCATTTGTAAGTCCAAAAGGAGAACCCAAGCTTCGAATATTAATACCTGTATTTCTAGGATTCGATGAATATAACTGCACTGATGGAACTAGTTCTTTTATACGATTAACATTGAAAGCACCTGTTTGTTCTGCTTGCTTACCTGTTATAACAGATACTGCAATAGGAACATCTTGTGCTCTTTCTATTCGGCGTCTTGAGGAAACGACAACTTCTATAAGAGCATTTTCTTCGTTTAGCGTTATTAGTAATGGGGCCGATATTGGTAATTCTGTAATTTCTATTTCTGCAAGTTTGTATCCTACATATTGAACTAAGAGTGTTAACGGAAGTTTTCCTTTAGATTCAAAGGAGAATTTTCCATTTTGATCTGTAATTGTGTTAGAAGTTGTTCCTTTTATGACAATGTTAGCGGCTTCTAATGGGATGTTTTCGCTGTTTGTAACAACACCTTCGATATTTTGTGCAAATGAGACTGAGAAGGTTAAAACTAGTAGTACTGTAAATGTATTTTTTATAGATTTTTTCATTTTATATTAAGTATATGTAATTAGTAGAATTTAAATTAAATTTTTTTTACTAACACATACACATAATAAGGCTGTTATTGTTTTTTTCAATAAATTTTGGGATGCTACTCTGTAATCGACTTGTTTTTACAACAAGGATTCTTTTACGTAATTTCATAGGGTTGGTTTTAATTAGTGTGTTTATTTTTGGCAAATATATATAAATTCTACATAATTAATAGAGTTTAAAATATATTTTTTTATTTTTCCACTAATGAGGCTATTGTAATCCCTTGCATTGCTTGTAATGTTTTATCTCGAATAAGCATTAAGCCATGTCTTAAGTGGCATTCTGACTCGGTTTTACAATCGGAGCAAGGCTCGTAAAAGTTTAAAGATGCGCAAGGTAAAAGTGCAATTGCACCATCAAAAAGACGATGAATTTCGGCTAGGGTAATATCATTTTTAGATTTTACAAGATAATAACCACCGTATTTTCCTTGCTTACTGCTCACAAAATGACCTCTTTTTAGATCAAGTAAAATTTGCTCTAAAAATTTTTTAGGAATATTGGCACCCTCAGCAATTTCTATAGTTTTAGAAATGTGATTTTCGTCTTGCTCCGCTAAATAAAGTAATGCTTTAAGTGCATATTTGGCTTTATGTGATAACATTATTATAAATTATGAATTGCAAATATATTATAAGTTTTTAAACTGTGACTCGTAACTGTCACTGAAAGCTAAAAATTACCAGCTTCCGCTAGAACCTCCACCAGAAAATCCGCCTCCACCAAAGCCTCCGCCAAATCCACCGCCGCCAGATGATCCACCGCCAAAGCCTCCAAATCCACCTCCGCCACTGCGACCAAGATTACTTAAAATGATAACGTCTAGTAGGCTAGGGCCTCCACCACCATGATTTCCAGAGTTTCCACCTCCGCCTTTATTTCTTGATATAAGAAATATGACAATAGCGATAATTATAATGAAAATGAAAAAAGGAAAATCTTGTCCTTCAGCTGCCTGTTTTCGGCTTCCTTTATATTTGCCTTTAAAGACATCAAAAAGAGCATCGGCTCCTTTATCGAGACCTTTGTAGTAACTTCCTGCTTTAAATTCAGGAATGATAATGTTTCTGATGATTTCACCTCCAATACCAGCAGTTAACCTATCTTCAAGACCGTATCCAGGGTTAATAGCAATTTTACGTTCTGATTTTGCAACCAAAATAATAACTCCGTTGTCTTCTTTTGCTTGACCTAATCCCCAAGTATGCGCCCATTTGGTGGCAAGTTGACTAACATCTTCACCTTTTAGGCTTTCAATGGTAACAACTACAATTTGAGTAGTAGTAGAATCCGAATAACGAATAAGCTTTTCTTCTAATTGTGTTTTTTCTGCAGGGCTTAAAACATTTGCATAATCGTAAACAGAAGTCTGAAATTTTGGTTTTTCAGGAATTGTAAATTGAGCAAAACCTATTTGGGTAAAGAATAGACAAACGATTAATTTTAGGAAAATCGAGGTATTTAGTTTGGGTGTAATCATTATCCTTTAGATATTTCGTTTGATAATTCGTTAGTATCGTCAGCAGTTGCAGGAAAATATTTTTTTAATTGTTCACCTGCTACCAAGATACCGTCAATAAGTCCTTGCTTGAAATTTTGTTGTTTAAATTGTGTTAACATCGCTTCTTTGGTAGAATCCCAAAAGGTAGGATGTACAACATCATTTATTCCTTTGTCTCCGCAAATAACAAATTGTTTGTCATCTACAGCTACATATATTAAAACACCATTTTGAAGTTGTGTTTCGTCCATTTTTAATTCATGAAAAACTTCCAAAGCCCTATCAAAATGAGCTTTAGAAGTTGATTTTTCTATATGAACTCTAATTTCGCCAGAAGTGTTTTTTTCGGCCACGCGAATAGCTTCAACAATTGCTTCTTCTTCTCCCTTGGTTAAAAAATCTTCTACTTTTGACATTGAAATTATTTTTTGAATGGATAGTAATGATTTTCGATTGTAGAAATTGGTTCTACAATCGAAAATCATTTATTATAAGGTATAAACTTCTTTAGAATTTTACTTCAACAGGTTTATCAGCTCCTGTAACAGCTTCAAAATATGGTTTTTCTTTGTAATCTAAGAACCATTTATTAGGAATAGAAAGGATGTATCCGTTATATTCTTGTACAGATTCATTGAAACGGGTTCTTGCAGTAAGAATTTGATTTTCTGTACTAGCCAATTCGTCTTGTAATTTTAAGAAATTTTGGTTAGCTTTTAAATCAGGATATCTTTCTACAGATACTAATAATTTTGATAATGAAGAGGAAACTCCACTTTGAGCCTGATTAAATTGTGCTAATTGTTCTGGAGTAACATTGCTTGGGTCAATTGTAACAGACGTAGCTTTTGCACGTGCTTCGATCACAGCAGTCAATGTTGATTTTTCAAAATCTGCAGCACCTTTTACTGTATTTACTAAATTCCCGATAAGGTCATTACGTCTTTGGTAAGCAGTTTGTACATTTCCCCATTCTTTATTAACGGCTTGGTTATATTTTAAACCAGTATTTTTAATTCCGATAGACCAAAAAGCTATAATAGCGATCAATGCAATAATAATTCCTACAGGGATTAACCATTTTTTCATATTTTTCTAATTTTAAGTTTAATAATTGATTGTTACAATTCGTTTTTAATTTCTATTAATTCTTTTTTAATCGTCTCTAATTTACGTATTATTTCGAATTTATCTAATGTTTTCTTTTGTCCTTCTTTTAAATGAGTTTTGGCTCCTTCGAGTGTAAAGCCACGCTCTTTGACCAAGTGAAAGATTAGCTGCAGGTTTTTTACATCCTCAGGCGTGAACATTCTGTTGCCTTTAGCATTTTTTTTTGGCTTAAGAATGTCAAATTCTCCATCCCAAAACCGTATCAAAGATGCATTCACATTAAATGCTTTGGCAATTTCGCCAATGCTATAATATCGTTTATCAGGTTGTAATTCTATATGCATTTTAATCTAATGATTGATTTTCTTGGTTTGCTAATTGTGAAATGGCAACATATTCTACTGCTGAAATATTTCCATAATAAAAATTAAGCGGGTTTACTACTTTACCATCTTTATGAACTTCATAATGACAATGAGGTCCTTCAGATCTTCCAGTGCTTCCTACATAACCTATAACGTCACCACGCTTTACTCTTTGTCCAGGTCGGCAGTTGTATTTGCTTAAATGGGCATATAAAGTTTCGTAGCCAAAACCGTGCCTAATTACAACGTGATTCCCAAAACCGGAGGCGTTATTATCCGCTCTATCTATGACACCATCTCCAGTAGCATAAACCGGAGTCCCTACTTTGGCCGTAAAGTCCATACCTTCATGCATTTTGCGCACTTTGGTAAAAGGATCTGTTCTGTAACCAAAACCTGAAACCATACGTTTTAAATTTTCATTCTGTACTGGCTGAATGGCAGGGATTGCAGATAATAAATCTTCTTTGGCACTCGCTAGTTTCAAAATTTCATCTAATGATCTCGATTGTATTGCTAATTGTTTAGAAAGTACATCAATTCTTTTAGTCGTTTTAATTACTAATTGCGAATTATTGTAACCCTCCAAAGCTTTATATCTTTCGATTCTCGAAAAACCTGCTTTTCGTATTGAATCTGGAATTTCTTTTTTATTAAAATAAACTCTGTATAAATTATTGTCACGTTCCTCAAGACTCTCAACGACAGCATCAATTTGATCCATTTTTTTATTTAAAATGGAATAATTCAACTTTAAATTTTCAATTTCACGAGCTTGTAAACGGTCTTTTGGAGTTTCAAAGTAAGGAGTGTTCAACAATATTACAAAAGCCAAAAAGCCAAATAATGTAGAAGCCACTAAAAACAAGACAACAAAGCCAAATTTAGTCCTTTTTTTAGTTTTTATTTTTCGGTAGGCCAAATTTTCCGAATCGTAATAATATTTTACTTTCGCCATATTTTAAAATACCCTATTTTTGCACATTGTAAAAATGTTAGTCGAACAAATTTAATAAATTGTTTCAGTTGTTCTGCCCTTTTTTCAATAATAAAATAATTAGTCAATCAGATAATTTATAAATCAGAGAATTAAAAACGGTGTTATCTATCATAATTGACACATTTTCAAATTGGCACATTTTCAAATTTAAATATGAAATCACAAGACGTACGTAAGCAATTTTTAGACTTTTTTCAGAGTAAAGAGCATTTAATAGTTCCATCTGCTCCAATTGTTCTTAAAGACGACCCAACCTTAATGTTCAATAATTCGGGAATGGCCCAGTTTAAAGAATATTTTTTAGGAAACGCAACGCCCAAAAGTCCTAGAATAGCCGACACGCAAAAATGTCTTCGTGTTTCAGGAAAACATAATGATCTTGAAGATGTTGGTTTTGATACGTACCACCATACGATGTTTGAAATGCTTGGAAATTGGTCTTTTGGAGATTATTTCAAGAAAGAAGCAATTAATTGGGCATGGCAATTATTGACTGAAGTTTATAAAATTCCAAAGGAAAATCTTTATGTTTCTGTTTTTGAAGGAAGCAAAGAAGAGTAATGTTCCGTTTGATCAGGAAGCATGGGATATTTGGAAGACTCTAATCGATGAAGATCGAATTATTCTTGGAAATAAAAAGGATAACTTTTGGGAAATGGGCGATCAGGGACCATGTGGGCCGTGTTCAGAAATTCATGTTGATTTACGTACAGAGGAAGAGAAAGCAGAAGTTTCAGGAAAGAGTTTAGTAAATAACGACCACCCACAAGTGGTAGAAATCTGGAATAATGTATTCATGGAATTCAACCGTAAAGCCGATGGATCTCTTGAAAAACTTCCTGCACAGCACGTTGATACCGGAATGGGATTTGAGCGTTTGTGTATGGCATTACAAGGAAAAACGTCTAATTATGATACGGATGTTTTTACACCGCTTATTGAAAAAGTAGAACAAATTACAGGTTTTAAATATACTTCTGATGAAGTTAAAAATATTAGTGAAGAGCAAAATAAAACGAATATTGCGATTCGTGTAGTAGTAGATCACGTTCGTGCTGTTGCATTTGCAATTGCCGATGGACAATTACCATCAAACACAGGAGCAGGATATGTAATACGTAGAATATTGCGTCGTGCTATTCGTTATGGATTTACTTTTTTGGATACTAAAGAGCCTTTTATTTATAAGTTGGTAGATACGCTAAGCACACAAATGGGTGTTTCATTTCCAGAAATTAAATTACAAAAAGAACTTTGTGCAAATGTAATTCGTGAAGAAGAAAATTCTTTTTTACGTACACTTGACCAAGGATTGGTATTACTAGATAATATTATTGCAAATAATAGCGATAAAGTTATTTCAGGGGAAAAAAGCATTCGAATTATATGATACTTATGGTTTTCCAATTGATTTAACAGCTTTGATTCTATCTGAAAAAGGATTTAAATTAGACGAAGCGGGTTTTGAATCAGAATTGCAAAAACAAAAAGAGCGTTTTCGTGCTGCTTCAAAAGTTAAAGCAGGAGATTGGCAAATTTTGATTGATGATGAAGATGAAGAATTCATAGGATATGACCGTACTGAAGCGATGGTTAAAATTACTCGTTACCGTAAAGTGGAGAGCGCTAAGGATGGAGAAATTTATCAAATCGTATTTAACATGACGCCTTTTTATCCAGAAGGTGGAGGTCAAGTAGGTGATAAAGGGTATTTTGAGACAAGTAACGGAGATGTAATTTATATTATTGATACTAAGAAAGAAAATAATGTAATTATACATTTTGCTAAAGAAATCCCAAATAATCTATCAGAGACTTTTAAAGCTTATGTGGATGTAAGTACAAGAAAAAGCTCTGCTTCAAATCACTCAGCGACACACTTAATGCATCAGGCATTGCGTACTATTTTAGGAACGCATGTAGAGCAAAAAGGATCATTGGTAAGTCCGAAATATTTAAGATTTGACTTTTCTCATTTCTCAAAAGTAACTGACGAAGAATTACAGCAAGTTGAAGACTTTGTAAACGCAAGAATCCAAGAGCAATTGCCATTAATAGAGAGAAGAAATGTACCATTTGAACAAGCTGTTCAGGAAGGTGCAATGGCTTTGTTTGGTGAGAAATATGGAGATCACGTACGTGCAATCAAATTTGGTGATAGTATGGAATTATGTGGTGGAATTCACGTAAATAATACAGCTGATATTTGGTACTTTAAGATTGTGAGTGAAGGAGCAGTTGCATCTGGAATTCGCCGTATCGAAGCAATAACTTCAGGAGCTGTAAAAGAATATTTTGCAAGTCAAGCTGAGAAATTAAAAGAGATAAATGCAGTTTTAAAAAATGCACAAGATCCTATAAAGGCAGTTATTTCGTTGCAAGATGAAAATGCTAAACTTAAAAAGCAGTTGGAATCTTTATTGAAAGATAAAGCTAAAAATATGAAAGGAGATCTGGCTAAGGAATTACAGGAAATAAATGGAGTACAGTTCTTGGCAAAACAAGTTGATTTATCTCCAGAAGGAGCTAAAGATTTAGTTTATGAACTTGGAAATTTAGGAACTAATTTATTTTTACTTTTGGCTACAGCCGAAGAAGGAAAGCCGATGCTAACATGTTATATCTCTAAAGAATTAGTTGCAGATAAAAAACTTAATGCAGGACTAGTTGTTCGTGAATTAGGTAAATATATCCAAGGTGGAGGAGGAGGACAACCCTTCTTTGCAACTGCTGGAGGTAAAAATGCAGATGGAATTCCAGAAGCTTTAGCAAAAGCTATTGAGTATGTGAAGTAAGAATTTAAGGCTCTAAACCTTTTTATATCTCTCGCAAAGACGCTAAGTCGCAAAGTTTTTTTAACCTTGAGGCTAACATCTTTGCGAGATTTTTTTGTTTAAAATTTTTTAATGTAGGTTTTTTCTTTGTTTTTATAGGAAAGATATAAAATGACAGAAAATGAAATTTCAGCGATAGTGGTTGATGTGTGTTATAAAATACATGTAAAATTTCGTAAGGTTTATTAGAATCAGTATATGAATCAATATTGAACTCATGAGTTAATAAAACGAGGTTTATTTGTAGAAAGACAAAAGCCACTTCCTGTTGTGTGGGACGGGATTTGTTTAGACATAGGGTTTAGAACAGATTTAATAGTAGAGAATAAAGTTATCTCTAGAAATAAAATCAATAGAACAAGTTACAAATGTTCATGCTAAACAAGTCTTAACCTATCTTCGAATAACTAAAATGAAATTAGGGTTATTAATAAAATTTAATGTTCCAATTATAAAAGTTGGTATTACGAGAGTTGTTAGTAATCTTTGAGTTTTAGCTCTTTAAATATTTTTAAGAAGTTGTGAATAAGTTTAGCAATATAAAAATTGCGACTTAGCGTCTTTGCGAGATTATTATTAGAGTTACTTTATTTCATAATTTATTTTGATGTATTACATAAACCTTTTTATCATAAACCAAATTCATTATGATAGTTGATTATAATTTTTATTTTTTTTAGCTTTTCGTTGTGTTTAAGTAACTTTTTGTTGGGTTATTTGTTAATTTTTGATTTATATTTACTGATTATTATTAATATATAACTTGTTAAAAAAAAATGAAAAAAACCTACTTTGCCTTTTTAGTGCTTTATTAGTACTGGCTTCTTGTTCAAGCGATGTGACCAGAGAAGATGAAATTATAGATGATGTGCCTACACCTGTTGGTCAGATTATCTTAAAAAAGATGATTGAGAAATATGATAATGGTGTAACTAGAACAATAACTAAAATACTTATGATGGAAATAAGTTAGTTATGTGAAATATATAATAATTCAAAAGAGGGAATTTATTATACATATGCTGGAAATTTAATTACCAGAAATGGAATTTAAACTTGCTGATGGTAGTGTAGAACAAGTAAATTCATATGAGTATAATGATAAAGGTAAGTTAGTTATTTTTAAAAGAATAGATCCAATTGAAGATTTAGGCAATAAAGAAGTTTATACACACAATGCAGATGGTTCTATTTCTGTACTTTGAATATATTGGAGATAGTAAAACACAAACAAAAGAGAACGCAACAAGAAAAATTACTTTTTTTAAACGGTGAAGTAGCTGAAATTACTAGTACAAACTCACCTAATCATAAATATACTTATGATACAAAAAATAATCCTTCTAAAAATATTTTCTAGGATGGATAAAATTGCTTTTGTTGATGGAGAAGCAGATGGAATTTTGCATAATACTCTTTACTGATACCTCTGGCGCAGAACTATCGGCTAGTTACACTTATACATATAATACAGATAATTATCCTGCCAACTAGTGTTGAAACTTCAGAGGATGGTAAAATTACTACACAGTATTTCTACCAATAATCTAAGATTTTAGTACAATTTATTACTAGGCCAGATGCAATTTTGTATCTGGCCTTTTTTGTTTGAAAATAAATGAAGAATAAATAATTATTTTTCAATGTATAAGCTCTATATTAATTATTTACGTTCACCAATTTGTTGGCGCCACATGGCATAATACAATCCTTTTTCGAGTACTAAATCATGGTGTTTACCTTGCTCAATAATTTTACCTTGCTCTAGTAAGAAATATTTTATCAGCATGCATTACAGTAGATAAACGGTGTGCAATTAAAACTGTAATCCTGTTTTGTCCGATATATTTCTAATTGTAGTATTGATTTCTTCTTCGGTGATAAGAATCTAATGCAGAAGTTGCTTCGTCAAAAATTAACAAATTAGGGTTTCTTAAAATGGCACGAGCAATCGATAGGCGTTGTTTTTCTCCACCTGAAACCTTAATTCCGCCTTCACCAATTGTTGTGTTTAAGCTGTCTTCGGCACGTTGCAGTAGCTTTTCACAGCTGGCTCTTTTCAAAGCATCATACAAATCTGCGTCTGTAGCTGATGGTCTTACAAACAATAAATTTTCACGAATTGTCCCAGAGAATCATTGTGCATCCTGAGTTACAAATCCCAATTGCTTTCTTAAATCTAATAAATCAATTTCGGTAGAATCGATATCATTATAAAGAACTTTTTCCTTGAGCGGGTGTATATAATCCAACCAATAATTTTACTAAAGTTGTTTTTCCTGAACCTGACGGACCTACAAAAGCTACGGTTTCCCCTTGTTTAATATCGAAATTAATGTTCTCTACCGCTTTGAACTTAGCTGTTTTATGTTGGAAACTTACCATTCGAAAAAAGTAATGAGCGAATGGCTCCAACATGTTTTGGATTTTTTGGACCAAATTCTTTTGGAGCGCTTAACAAGGTTTTGAAATTTTCCATAGAAACCTTGGTTTCATTAAGGGCAATTATAAAGTTTCCTAATTCTTGCAAAGGTCCAAAATAAAAAAGTAAAGAATACCATAGTTAGTAAATCTCCCACAATTATTTTTTGTCCAAACAAGAAATAATACAGCGTAAAAACGACACAAGTTCTTAAAAAGTGAACGGTTGTACCTTGAATAAAACTTAAACTTCTGATGAAACGGATTTTTTGCAATTCCAATTGCAGAATTTTAAAGGTGTTTAAATTCAAACGTTTTTCTTCCTGATACGTTAATCCAAGGCTTTTTACAAGTTCGATATTTCTTAGACTTTCGGTAGTAGAACCAGCCAAAGCATTGGTTTGATTTACAATTTTTCGAGAAACAATTTTTATCTTTTTTCCTAAATAGGAACTTACTAAGGCTATAATTGGCGCAGTAATTAAGAATATTATAGAAATGCGATAATCAATTCGGGCAACATAAATAATTACAAATATGAATCCGATAACAGTTTGAAAAATTAGAGAAATTGAAAGTGTAATTAATTTTTCAGAATCAGAACGTACTTTGGTTAGTTTGCTTAACGTTTCACCGCTACGCTGGTCTTCGAATTCTGCAAAAGGTAAATCGAGTGATTTTTTAATACCATCAGTATACATTTGAGCACCAGTTCGCTGGATAACAACATTGGTAAAATAATCCTGGAAGTTTTTAGTAATTCTGGAGATCATTGCCGCACCAAGTGAAAGACCAAGCCAAAAAGCTACAGATTTAATAAAACCAATCTCATTCCCTTTGTATTTGGCTAATCCCACACCGCAATCTTGCATTAATTTACCCGTAATTACAGAATCGGATAAGCTGAAACAGATGTTTATAGTGGCCATAACCAAGGCTAAAAACAGAAGACCATTTTATGTTTGATTATATAGGAATATAGTAATTTCATATGTGAATATTAATTTAAAAGAGATGCAAAAGTAGTGAATTGAATGGCTTTGTGCTGTTGGTTTAAGGTGTTAAAATTGTGATTTTTAGTTTAATTACTGATTTGTTATATGTTAAAACATCTCTTAATTCATGATAGAAAAAAGGCCTTCAATAGTTTGTGTTAGGTTTTTTAAAAGGATACTTTTGCGCAAATTATAAACCTACAAATTTATTTATGAAAAATTTTTTATGCCTATTTAGTGCTTTGACTTTAGTTTTAGCGTCTTGTTCAAATGATAAAGATGATAATTCTGTTGGTTCTGTTGATGATTCTGTTGGAGATGTTAGTGTAGTTCTTCCTAAAATATTGAAATATATGGATATAGAAAATTCATCTGAAAATGCTACATATATATCTACATATAATGGGAATAAAATTTTGAGTATCAAAGATGAGGCAGGAAGAACAGATTATACGTATGATGGTAATTTTATTGTAAAAGAAATTAATTATGATACTGAGAGCATACCTGGCAAAGATGTAATAAGCGATGTAACAGTTTATTCTTATGTAAATGGTAAACTAGTAGAATCATCATATACTGAGGCTTACTCGACAGATTTCCCTAATGGACAATATAAAAGGAGAACAGTATTTAGTCACAATATTGATGGTACAGTTAAAAGAGAGGTTTATAAGACAGATTATGCTACTGGAATAGAAGAAAAAAGTAATTATGTTGAAGTTCTTACTTATACAAATGGGAATTTAGTTAAAAGTGTAGAAACAAATAGCGAAACAAATAGTGTTTTTACAGCTACATATGAATACGATAATAAAAATAATCCTTTAAAAAATATTTTAGGGTTTAGTTTATTAATAGATCATAGTGAAGGAGAAGGATCTATGAGTTCTGTTAATAATACTGTAAAATATACAGCTTCGCATACTGTTAGTGCTGAGCCAAATGTTTACAAAAGGGAGTTGGTTTATGATGAGAAGGGATACCCAACAAAAATTACTAATTACAAAAAAGATGGTGTAACTGTCAATTTGATAAACGAATACACATATTAATTAATCCATTTTTTTAATTATTTAAAAAGCCAAATACTTCTGTATTTGGCTTTTTTGTTTGTAAAATGGATGCAAACTTCAAATTATATAATTCAGTACTCCTATGCTAATTAAATAAAACTCAAGGTTTTTATTGTTAAAAATAAGCCTGTATTACTAGGTAATTAGCTTTGGTTTCGTTTAATTTGCCGAAAAAAGAAATTTATACATGAAAAAATTACTTTACTTATTTACTGCATCATTATTTGTTTTAAGTTCGTGTTCATCAGATAATGATGATTTGTCACCTACACTTCCTATAGAGGAAATATCAATTCTACCTAAAACAATTTCGTATAGCTTTCCGTCTTTTTCGCGTTTTGATAGAAAAAGCACCATTGCTTATAGTGGAAACAAAATTCTGAGCATTGTTGATGAGAAATCAAAAACAACCTATACTTATGATGGTAATCTTATCACAAAACAAGAACAATTTAGTATAAATACACAAGGAAAAGAAGTTAAAGATAAAGAGGTTGTGTATATATATGAAAATGGAAAGTTAAAAACCAGAATTTTCAAAGAGGATATTTCTGAGGATCGACCTAATGGATATATTACTAAAACCATTTATGCGCACAATCAAGACGGAACTATTTCTTATATAGTGTATGATGTTGACTCGATTACGCAAGTAGAAAAAAAACAAGGTACAGGAAAATTAACTTACAAAGATGGAAACCTTATTAAGAGTGAGACGAACAATATTAGTAATAGTTTTGATAATGGAATAAGAGTTTATGAGTATGATACTAAAAAAAATCCTTTAAAAAATATTTTAGGATTTAGTTTATTGCTTGATGAAGTCGATGATTGTGGAAAGAATAATGTTATCAAAATAACAAGAACAAGTGATGAGTTTTCAAATCCTTCAGTTTATATAACTACTTATATTTATGATGATAATGGATATCCAAAAAGACATACGTCATTTGATGGTGGAGGTAAATCAATCGAATACGAGATTGAATATACATATTAATTAATCCATTTTTTTAATTATTTAAAAAGCCAAATACTTCTGTATTTGGTTTTTTTGTTTGTAGAAAATGATTGAAATTTGTTTAAAACTTCAAAATATGCAATTCAGAACTCCTGTACCTATTTCACAAAGTAATAATCCGATTGATTATAATTCTAAAGTATTGTCATTAGGTTCTTGTTTTGCTGTAAATATGGCCGAGAAATTAGATTATTTTAAGTTCAATAATAGTTGCAATCCATTAGGAATTTTATTTCATCCTTTGGCTATTGAAAAATTAATAAGTTTTGCGGTTTTGCAGAAGACATTTACAGAAAAGGATGTGTTCTTTTATAATGAACGCTGGCACTCGTTTGATGTACATTCCGATTTAAGTAATGCGAATAAAGAAGATTTGATTCATAATCTCAATCAGATTATTAAAAAGGCACATCAAGAATTAACCGAAGCAACTCATATTATTATAACCTATGGAACTTCTTGGGTGTATCGTGTAAAAGAGAGTAACGCAGTAGTTGCTAATTGTCATAAAGTACCACAAAAACAATTTTCAAAAGAACTTTTGTCAATTGAGATAATCAAAGAAAGTATTAAGAATACTATAGACTTGATTGCTTCAATAAACCCAGAAGTGAAAATCATTTTTACGGTATCTCCAGTTCGTCATATAAAAGATGGTTTTGTAGAGAATCAATGGAGTAAGTCCAATTTGATTTCTTCTTTGCACAATACTCTGAATACTGTAAACTGTAAACTGCAAACTGGATATTTCCCTTCCTATGAAATCATGATGGATGAACTTCGTGATTATCGATTTTATGCAGAAGATATGTTACATCCCAATCAAATTGCTATCGATTATATCTGGGAAAGATTTAAGTGAAAATACATTTCTAAAGAAGGAATTACTGTAATGAATGATATATCCGAAATACAAAAAGGACTTTCTCATCGAAGTTTTAATCCAGATTCTGAACAGCACCGTACATTCTTATCTAAGTTAAATAGTAAAATAAAAAGGATAGAAGAAAAATGGCCTGATATTAAGTTTTAAACACGTTCTTTGTTTTGAGTTTTAAGTAAATATATACTTACAATAGTCCTTAATTCTAGAATAACTTTAAATAATTATATAAAGTATTGAGGTATATTTTTTACAATTTTGTAAATTGGATATGGTTAGTTAAATTTAATAACTATATATCGATAATCTAAACCATTTATTAGCCTTATTTTCTTTATATGAATAAGAAACGATTTTTTTTCTGAAAAAAATACTTCGAGTGCTACTTTGGTGCGTCATTACAATAGTGGCACTATTGCTATTGATAATAATTTTAATTCAGGTTCCGGCAGTACAAAATTTTGCTAAAGATAAAGCAATCACTTTTTTGCAAAAAACAAAAAACCAAAGTTTCTTTGGATAGAATATCGATTGATTTTCCTAAAGATATTGTATTAGAAGGATTTTATTTTGAAGATCAAAAAAAAGATACGCTACTTAGCGGAAAACGATTAGAAGTCGATATTGATTTGTTTAAACTTATAGATAGTGAAGTAGAAATAAACTCGATTTCTCTTGAAAGTACGACTGCTAATATTTCCAGAAACAAAGACGGAGTTTTTAATTTTGATTATATAATTGCTGCATTTGCTTCTAAAGAACCTGAACCTGTAGATCCTAACAGTAAACCCTTTAAGATATCAATTGTAAAGATCAATTTGAATAAAATCAATTTTAATTTTAAAGATGATTTCTCTAAAAATGATATCCGTGTTAAGTTAACTGATTTTCAAACAGAATTTAAGAAATTCGATTTGGATAAAATGGATTTCGATATTCCGAATATTGATTTAAACGGATTAAAATTAGTCTTAAATCAGGATTTGGTTGAGAAAATAGCCGAAGTTTCGGTAAATACAGTAGATACAATTTCTAAAAGGCCAGATTTTAATTTGAAATTAAATAAAATAAAACTGTCCAAGATTGATATTTCATATGATAATAAAGATTCTAAACTTGCTTCGGGGGTAACATTAGATAAATTACAACTGTTGGTTAATAAAGTAGATTTAAACAATCAAATGCTGGATTTTGATGCTTTTGAGTTAAAAAACCTAAAAGGAAATTTACGATTAGGGATAAAAGAAAAACAACTTAAAGCTCCAGATTTAGATTCTACAGCAATTCCTCAGGCAGGATGGAAATTAAAATTGAAATCTGCTGATATACAAAATGTTGCTTTTAAATATGATGATATGCAATCGAAACCTGCTAAGGGAGGGATTGATTACGGACATCTGGATTTGAATAATTTTAATTTAAAAGCCGAAAAACTGTATTATGCAAATGATACTATTTCGGGAAACCTACAGTCGTTTGCAGTAAATGAAAAAAGTGGACTTAAAATTCAAGAATTCAAATCAGATTTTTTCTATGGACCTAAAAATGCATATTTAAAGAATCTGTATTTAAAAACACCACAGACTTTATTACAAAAAGAGATAAAAGTAGGTTATCCATCAATTGCAGCGGTTACTAAGAGTATAGACAATCTTACATTGGATGCTACTTTTAATCAGACAAAAGTAGGTTTTAAAGACATATTGCTTTTTGTTCCAGATTTACAAAACACCAATCCGTTTAAGAGCAATCCTAATGCAGTTTTGTCTATAAACGCACGAGTGAGTGGGAAAGTAAAAGATTTAGTTATTCCGCAGTTTGAAATGAGCGGAATTGGAACTACAAAAGTTTCAGTTTCAGGAAAGATTACAGGATTGCCAGATGCCCAAAAAGCATATTATGATTTGGATATAAAAAATTTTGTGAGTTCATCCAAAGATGTGATTTCGTTTGTGCCAGCAGGAACAATCCCGAAAAATATTCAGCTGCCTTCACAGTTTAATTTAAAAGGAAAATTTAAAGGATCAGTCAATAATTTTAAAACTAATTTGGCATTAAATAGTAGTTTCGGAAATGCTAAAGTGGATGCTTTATTTGATCAACGAATTAAGAAGTCAGAGAGATATGATGCAACAATCTCATTTATAGAATTTGATTTAGGTAAATTAATAAAAAATGATTCATTAGGAAAAATTACGCTTAAAGCAAAAGTAAAAGGGAAAGGATTGGATCCTCAAACAGCGCAGGCGCACTTAGACGGAATTGTACAGAAAGCAGTATTTAATAAATATACATACAAAGATTTAATTTTAAAAGGAGAGATTGCAAAAGGTGCCTTCGCAATTAAATCGGGAATAAAAGATCCAAATTTGAACTTAGGTTTAGTTGCTAACGGAAGATTTGATGATAAATACCCAGCAGTAAAATTAAAACTAAACCTAGATATTGCAGATCTTGAAAAGCTAAATCTGCATGCAGGCCCGATGAAACTTCGAGGTAATATTGATGCAGATATAGTCAATAGTAATCCTGATTTTTTAAACGGAAAGGTTTTCTTATCAAACATTCAGGTTTTAAAAGGAGCACAACCAATTGTATTGGATTCTATTAAAATTTTGGCTTATGCCGATAAAGAAAGAAACAATATTAAGATACAGTCGCAATTTCTTAAAGCCGAGGTTGATGGGAAGTATAAGTTAACGACATTATCGGCAGCATTAAAAAAATCCTTGTCCAAATATATGGATTTGCAAGTTCCTAAAACAAAAGGAGATTCAGATGAACAGCGAGTAACGTTTAATTTGTCAGTAGATAGTGATCCATTGTTATTTCAGCTTGTCCCAAAACTTAAAGGTTTAGAGCCTATCAAGATTACTGGAAAGTATAATAATGTGGTAGATTCTTTAGAAGTAAAAGGAACTATCCCGAAAATTATTTATGATACAAATACAATTTCTGATGGTAAAATAAATATAGAAGCAAAGGACAAAGCATTAGAATATCAGGTTTCAGTAACTCCTGTAGAGAGTGGAGATTTTAAAATACCATTTGTTGGTTTGTCAGGTAAAATTGAAAACAATATTTTAGAGTATGCATTGCAAATAAAAGATAAAGAAGACAAAGAACAGTATTTTATTAAAGGAGAATTACTTCACGAAAATGCCAAAAACACTATAAAATTTGATTCAGATAATTTTGTTTTGAATTACGATAAATGGAATATGAATCCTGAAAACTCTATTGAATTTGGAGATAAAAGACTTTATATAGATAAGTTCTTTTTAGATAATTCAGGAAATGAACTAAAAATTCAATCTCAAAACCAAGGGAAGAATGCACCATTACAAATAGATTTTGTCAATTTTAAAATTGAGACCATTTTAAATATGGTTACAAAAGACAAATTGTTAGCTCAAGGATTGATAAATGGATCGGCTTTGGTTGAAAACGTTATGACAAAGCCAACTTTTACATCTGATTTAAAAATAGACGATTTTAGTTTTAAAGGAGAGCCAGTTGGTGATATAGGTATAAAAGTAGATTACAAAACCAATAATTTATTAACAGCTAATATTACATTAAGTGAGCAAGGAAATGATGTAAATCTTACAGGAAATTATAAAATTGATGATAGTACTTTTGATTTTGATGTGGCGATTAATCATTTAAATATTAAGAGTATTCAGGGCTTTAGTATGGGTAATCTTAAAGATGGCTCCGGTTACTTATCAGGAAATTTTAAAATTACAGGTAATGCTGATGCGCCAAAAGTAAATGGGGAACTGGACTTTAACGATACAGCTTTTAAGGTGACAAAATTTGATTCTAATTTTAAAATAACTAATGAAAAAATAAAATTAGAGAATGGTGCAATAATTTTTGATAACTTCTCTGTTTATGATGAAAATAAGAATGAGTTATTTGTTAATGGAAAAATCAATTCTAATGATTTTAAAAATTATGATTTTGGATTAACCATAAAAGCAGATAATTTTAGAGCTATTAATTCTACTGAAGCTGATAACGATTTGTTTTATGGAGATTTATTTTTAGATGCTAATTTGAATATAAAAGGAACACTTGATAATCCAGTTGTAGGAGGAAATGTAAAAATTAATGAGGATACAAAATTTACTGTTGTTATGCCTCAATCAGATCCATCTATTGCCGACAGAGAGGGAATTGTAGAGTTTGTAAATGAAGATAATTTATTATTGAAACAAACTGCTGCGATGGAAAGTAAACTTAATCAATCGAAATTGATTGGTATGGATGTAAGCGTTGCAATTTCGATAGATAAAAAGGCAGAACTTACTTTGGTTATAGATAAAGGAAATGGAGATTACCTGAGATTATTGGGTGAAGCAGATCTTATTGGAGGAATTGATCCTTCAGGAAAAACTACTCTTACTGGAAAATATGAGTTTAGTGAAGGGGCATATGAAATGAGTTTTAATATGATAAAACGAAAATTTGATATTCAAAAAGGAAGTTATATTATATGGAACGGGGAGCCTACAATGGCAAATTTAAATTTAACAGCAATATATAAAGTAAATACAGCTCCAATAGATTTATTGGGAAATCAGTTAGGAACTTTGACTCCAGCACAAAAAAACACATACAAACAAAAAATTCCGTTTCAAACTTTATTAAAGATGAACGGAGAATTGATGAAACCAGAAATCTCGTTTGATATTGTTCTGCCAGATGGTAATTATGATGTTTCATCAGATATAGTAACCACTTCTCAGGCAAAATTACAGCGTTTACGACAAGATCCAGCTGAATTAAACAAGCAGGTTTTTGCACTTTTACTCTTGAATCGATTTGTTGGTGAAAACCCTTTTGCAAGTGAAAGTGGCGGTACAAGTGCCGAATCTATGGCGAGACAAAGTGTGAGTAAAATATTATCGGATCAATTAAATAATCTGGCAGGAGATTTAATAAGTGGTGTCCAATTAGAGTTTGATCTTGAATCTACAGATGATTACACTTCGGGGACAAAACAAAATAAAACTGATTTAAATGTGGGGATTTCTAAGAAATTATTGGATGATAGATTAAAAGTAACTATCGGAAGTAGTTTTGGACTAGAAGGTCAAGATAATAATGAGCAGGATACCAATATTGCAGGAGATGTTGCTATAGATTATCAACTTACAAAAGACGGACGATATATGGTTAGAGCCTATCGTAAAAACCAATATCAAGTTGCAGTAGAAGGACAGGTTGTTGAAACTGGAGTTGCATTCATTATTACGATGAATTACAATAAGTTTAGAGAATTGTTTCATCGCAGCAAAGAAGAAAAAGAACTAATTAGAAAAGAAAAATTACGTAAAGAGAAAGAAAGTCAAAAAGAGAAGGAAGAGAAAAAGAAAGAAGAATTAGATAATGAACAAGAGCAAAAAACGTAGCAATATGGGAACTAAATATTTAAAATATTTTATAATACTCTCTTTGTTTTTTGCATTAGGATGTAGTAATACCAAGTATTTGCCAAAAGGAGATTTATTGTACACAGGTGCTTCGGTAAAAGTAGAAGATTCTGATTCTTAAAAAGAAAGAAAAAACAGCACTTCAAAACGAATTACAAAGTATGTTGCGCCCTTTGCCTAATAAACAATTTTTAGGATTGCGTATTAAATTATGGATATACAATATAGCTGGAGAGCCTAAGAAAAAGAAAGGAACAAGGTATTGGTTAAGGAATAAAGTTGGAGAAGCTCCAGTACTTTACAGTAAAGTCGATTTAGATTATAACTCAGCGGTGTTAAGAAATTATGCTGAAAATAAAGGATTCTTTAAAGTGAGAGTTAGTGCTGATTCTACTGCAAAAGATAAAAGAGCAACAGCAGAATATACCGTTATACCTAGAAAGCAATATAAAATAAAAAGTGTTACGTTTCCAGAAGATTCTTCGGCTGTAGCTAAAACAATAGCTAAAACAACTCGTAGATCATTGCTAAAAGTAGGGAAGCCTTATGACTTGGATGTTATAAAATCAGAGAGAGAGCGTATTGATTCGCGATTGAAAGAAAAAGGATTTTATTATTTTAATCCAGATTATATCTTAGCACAAGTCGATAGTACTAAAGGAGATTACGAGGTAAGTATAAAATTAAAAATAAAAGACGAAACGCCAGCAAAAGCAAAAGTACCTTATACGATAAATGATATAGTTGTATATCCTAATTTTTCTATTTTAAAGGATAGTACAGCTGTAGCCTATAAAAAAGAGGATATCGTAAAGTATAAAGATTTTACAATTATAGATTCGACAAATACATTTAGACCAAGAGTATTTGATAGAGCTTTGTATTTTAAGAAAGGAGATTTTTATAATCGATCCGATCACAACCTTTCTCTGAATCGTTTTGTGAATTTAGGAACATTTAATTTTGTAAAAAATGAATTTAAAGAATCTGATAGTATAAAAAATGCTTTAGATGCCTATTATTATCTAACCTTATTGCCAAAGAAATTTATTAGGGTTGAGGTATTAGGAAAAACCAATTCGGCTAGTTATTCAGGTACAGAGATCAATGCAAACTGGAATAACAGAAACTTACTTAGAGGAGCTGAATTATTTACATTATCAGTATTTGGAGGAGCAGATTTTCAAATTTCGGGACAAAATAAAGGGAATAATATATATAAAGTAGGAGGTGAAGCAAGTTTAACCTGGCCAAGATTAATTACGCCGTTTAATTTTCAAGGTTCTAGTGAGTTTGTTCCAAGAACTAAAGCAAGTTTAGGATATGAATATCAAAACCGAATTAATCTATATGCTTTAAATTCTTTTAGAGGATCTTTTGGTTATTCATGGAAAGAAAATGTTCGAAAAGAACATCAATTGGATATCATAGAGGTTAATTATGTAAGTCCAAATCATGTGACGCCTTATTATTTAGAACAGGTAGAGAAAGATAAATCATTATCTAAAGTACTCGAAAAACAATTGATTTTTGGACCTACGTATTCGTATACTTACACCAATACGATGCAAAAGAGAAAAAAGAATACATTCTATTTTAATGGCGAGCTTGATTTAGCAGGTAATATAACAGGCTTGGCAACAAAAGCAAATATCAAGAAGGATAATGCCATAAAAATATTCGATGTTCCTTTTAGTCAATATGTAAAACTAAAAACTGATTTTAGGCATTATTTTAAATTAGGAAAAGAAAGCCAATTAGCAAGCCGACTTATTCTTGGAGTAGGCTTGCCGTATGGTAATTCTTCTTCTTTGCCTTCGATAAAGCAATTTGTTGTAGGAGGAACCAATAGTATTCGCGCTTTTAGAGCCCGATCACTTGGCCCTGGTAGTTTTAAAAGTCAAGATACAACGAGCAACTTTTTACCAGATCAGTCAGGAGACTTAAAGCTAGAGTTCAATACAGAATACAGAGCTAAATTGTTTAGTATAGTACGAGGAGCAATATTTCTAGATGCTGGAAATGTTTGGCTGCTCAATAATGACACTAATAAACCTGGAGCAAAAATCAGTAAAAACTTTATGAAAGAAATTGCTGTTGGTGCAGGTGCAGGATTACGTTTCGATTTATCATTCTTAGTATTAAGAACCGACATTGCGTTTCCGCTAAGAATACCATATTTACCCGAAGGACAACGATGGGTAATCGATGATATTAATTTTGGAAGTGGTTCTTGGAGAAAAGACAATCTGATACTTAATATCGCAATTGGGTACCCTTTTTAAGATAATCCAATACAAAATTAGAATATTTAAGATTGTAGTTTTGTTGCCATACTTGGGTTAAAACAGCATCGTGCTATTAACATCTATACCTTTAAGTAATTGGACGTTTGTTTTTAATAAATTAGATAAAAGCAACTTTTTAGACTTATCCTTATTGCCGCTTATATCTCTGATGATTCTGTAAATATATCGCTTAGTGATATATTTAATTTTTCTACGAGTTTTCATAAACAAGGGATTTATAATTTGTTATTTAAAGTTACAAAAAATAACTCATGCATTCATCAAGTTGTTCTAATAAATTTTATGTTTTCAAAATATTCTGTAATCATTCAAAATAGGAAGAGCGGTTTATCGGTGTTAAATTTATTTAACGCTGTTAAAAAATTATAATTCAATTAACAATTGAGAATTTATTAATGGTTAATTTTGTAAAAAGATTAATCACAATGAACAATAATATACCCATTTCTTTATTAGAATTAGCATTAATTACAGAAGGTAGTGATGCAAAAGAAACATTTCAGAAAACAAAAGAGCTTGCTCAATTAGCTGATAATTTAGGTTATAACCGATTTTGGTTGGCCGAACATCATAATATGGAGCATGTGGCCAGCACGGCGACAGTAGTTTTAATAGGTTATATAGCAAGTCAAACGCAAAACATTCGTGTGGGATCAGGAGGAATAATGCTTCCCAATCATTCACCACTTATTATTGCGGAACAATTTGGAACATTAGAAACACTTTATCCTAATCGAATAGATTTAGGTTTAGGTAGAGCTCCAGGAACAGATTCTTTAACAGCTCAGGCCATTCGGGAAGATTTTTATGCACAGTCACAGCAATTCCCGAAAAATGTTCAAGCCATTCACAATTACTTTTCATCTGATAATGCTTCTGCAAAAGTACGTGCTTTTCCTGCCGAAGGAACTAATGTGCCTGTTTGGATATTAGGCTCTAGTATGGATAGTGCTTCGTTAGCGGCAGCAAAAGGATTGCCATATGCATTTGCAGGGCATTTTGCACCAAGAATGATGTTACAAGCATTTGAATTTTATCGAGAAAACTTTATTCCATCAAAATATTTGAGCAGTCCTAAAACAATGGCTTGTGTAAATGCAATTGGAGCAGATACAAATGAAGAAGCCGAAGTTTTGTCGACTACTTTATATCAAATGTTTTTAGGGTTAATACGTAACAACAGAAAGCCAGTTCAACCACCACTTGCATCATTAGATGGATTAATGAGTGAGGAAGAAAAATTCCATGTGGATCAGATGGTCGCTTGTACTTTTACAGGAAATAAAGAAAAGTTAGGAAAAGACTTAAAACAATTTATAGACCGTTCAGGTATAGATGAATTGATGATTACCAGTCCAATTTATAATCATCAGGATAAGCTAAAAAGTTTAAAAATTCTTAAAGAAGTTATTGATAACATAAATAAAGCGTAGTGATGTTTTCTAAAAAATCACTAAATTGGCTACATAATAGCCATCATTAAAATACAATTATGTCGAGAAGAATCATAGCTGGAATTGTAATTATAGTAGGGATTATCCTTGCATTTAAGTATTGTGAGTTTAAGAAAGATGATTCAACGAGTTTGGATTATAATACCAATTTAATACAGCAACAAATTGTAAACGTTGGAAAACTGATAGTTACCGAAGGACATTTCTCGGAAGTTGTAACTTATAAAAACTCAAACAAGTACTTGCTAGATATGATTTCTTTTGAAAAGAAAGCGTTGATTATAGTAAATGCAAATGTTACAGTTGCCTATGATTTACATAAAATGAAATATGAAATTGACGAGAAAAATAAGGTTATAAAGATTGTGTCAATTCCAAAAGAGGAAATTACAATCAATCCAGATATTCAATATTATAATGTTGAACAAAGTCAGTTAAATGCTTTTACAGGAGACGATTATAATAAAATAAATAAATCAGTAAAAGAGAATTTGGCTAAGAAAATAGAAAAATCATCACTTAAAACAAATGCTCAAAACCGATTGATTAGCGAATTATCTAAAATTTTAATTCTAACAAATTCAATGGGTTGGAAACTACAATACGATGGAAAAGAAATTCAAAGTGAAGCAGATTTAAGTAATGACTTGAAGTTGTAGGTTGGTACTAAGGTTCAAAGTTTCAAAGGCTCAGAGGTACAAAGTTTTCTTGCAATCTTGTCATGCTGAGCGGAGTCGAAGCACCGCAATTGTTTACGCGCCCTTCGACTCAGGGAGACAGTATTGTGGAAAATATATTTATGATTTTATCATGCCGAGCGAAGTTGAGGCATTTTAAAAAGTCTTAACACTTTTCCTTATCAAAAATCAAGTCCAGACCACCTGAAATCAAATGGGCTACTTCAGGTCTTCTTGTTTTTAAGTTTTCAAGATGAGCCAATACTTCTTGTAATAATTGGGGTTGATTACTATTCTTTAAAAGTTCTGTGATTTCTATAGATAATAGCCAGTCATTAGTATGATTTGCTTTGATCTTTTCGAATACAGAAGTCAGTAATGTTTCATGAGAGTTAGTTTCTCTTATAGTTCTAACCTGTTGATATAGTTCTTCTAGCTCATCACGTTCTTTAGAATGTTTAGCTTTGATGGTTTTTGTTTTTGGAACTGAATTAATCAGATCGAAACTGTTTACATCGGCTGGTCCCGAAAAAGCAGAAACTACTTTCTTGCCAATTGCCATATCGTAATTACCCCATTCTGGTTTAAATAAAATAGTGTCTCCGTGAGTTACAGTACAATTTTTAAAGCTGATTAAAATTATCTCACCATGTAGGTTTCTTGAACCAGTAATGATTTCTCCTTGTACGATGATTCCTCCTTCGAATTCTAATTTTATATTCTCGTTTTCGACTATTTTGTAGGCATTTAAATCCATCGGACTCATGTCTTCAATAGCAAGATTAAAACCTTTTAATTTTCCGATAGGGCTGCCAAAACCTTCAGGGTGAGTTAGGGTTCCGTGTCCTACTAATTCTTTTTCACGGTAGGACAAAGCAGTTTTGCCTGTTGTTTGTATATAAATAGGTTTGCCTTCAGCTTCAATAACATTGGTAAAAACACCAGAAATTTGTAATCCAGTGCTTAGTTCAATCGTTCCTAAAGCATTTGAATTTATTAATTTTTGAATGCCTGAAATTCCCCAGTACGTAATGCCATTTTATTAGCAAATTCTTCAAGAATAAGGCTTAAATGTGCAAAAGTAGGTGTAACATATAGTTGAGGTTGTAATTTTGTAATATCAAAAGCTCTGATTTGCTGCCGAGATATCATAAGGAATTTTCGTAACATTATCGGTCATGCACCAAGCGCTTTCGCCAATTGATGATAATAAACCAGCACCGTAAATTTTAGGGTCCTCAATAGTTCCAATTAAACCGTACTCGACAGTCCACCAATGTAAGTTTCTTATTTGTGCCATTTCAGACAATTCTCCCATGTTATTTTGCAAATCTTCAACTGCCTTTTCAGCCTGATCAATATCTGCTTGTGGAGTTCCTTCAGCTTCTTTTTAAGATCGAAAGCAATCGAATAGCTTCATACATTTGGTAATCTTTGTGTGAAGAAATGGCTTTACAGCCAATTTCGCCAAAGCGACGTAAGTATTCAGCATATTCAGGATTAGCAATAATAGGAGCATGCCCAGCACCTTCGTGAATAATATCTGGTGCAGGTGTGTATTCTATATGTTCGAGCTGACGAATATCAGAAGCGATTACTAAAACATTATAAGCTTGGAATTCCATAAAAGCATTTGGCGGAATAAAACCATCAACAGCTACCCAGCCCAACCAATTTCAGTTAGGATTCGGTTCATGCCATACATGCTTGGAATGTTATTGATTTCGATTCCTGTTTTTTTCAATCCATCTAGATAGGAATGATGCGCTACTTTAGATAAATAGTCAACATTTTTGCGCATTACATATCTCCAAACCGCTTGATTAATTGGAGTATAATCACTATAATCTTGTGGTTTAATAAATTGCTTTAAATGGTTAGGCAATCTATCTAATAATGGATTTGTTTCAATAATTGGGTTCATTTCGAAATCGTTGTAGTTCTTTTGCGAAATTACGAATTTAAAGAACTATTTTTAGTTTTTTATTTAGTTGTTTTTTGTAAATCTTTAAAATATTCAATTTTATGCTGGAATATGGATGCCATGCTTACAGCTCGTATCTTAGCTTCTTCAGCGAGAATACCTATAAAAAGACTATCTACCGTTTTTGTAAAAATCTCCATCCATCTAGTAAAATGTGATTGGTCTACAGGCAAATGTTTGTGCGGTGGAAATGGGCTTCCGGAATAGGTGTGCTGTTCTAATAAAATAGTTTGCCAAAACTTATACATTGTTTCTAAATGTTCCGGCCATCTTCCTTGAATTTTTTCATTAAAAATTGGTCCAATGAGGTCATCCTTTTGAACTTTGCCATAAAAAGTATTAACTAATAACTTTATGTCTTCGATTGTTGCTATATCTAAAATTACCATGTTGTATGTAAAAAAAAATTATATGTAAAAATAAGATATAAAAGAGGGTTTATCTTATAATCTTAGTTAAATGAATGCAAAAAAGGTCTTAAAAGAATCAATATATGTCAAGAGTTGAATTTATAGTCTTTTCATTTTTTAATACACACGTAAGTAAGTCGAAAGGTTAAAAATCAGAGAGTCATGAAGGAGTAACATCGATTAAAATAACTAAAAATAATGCATTGCTCATTACTTAAATCCTGTTAGGACTAATTCTGATAGTGTTTTTAGTTACTACCCAATAAGCTGCGCATATAAATCCTGATTTTCATTGAGATATTGAAACTCAAATCCTTTGTTTACCATATTGGTTTTTATGTTTATAATATCCTTTTTGTTTTTTAGTTCTAATCCTACTACTACTGAGCCTACCTCTCTGCTGTTTTTCTTTGCAAATTGAAAATAAGTGATATCATCATTAGGACCTAATATATCATTTACAAATTCTTTAAGCGCGCCTGGACGTTGTGGAAATTGAATCATAAAATAATGCATTAATCCTTCATAAAGCAGAGAACGCTCTTTTATTTCGGCAGTTCGTTCAATATCGTTGTTACTGCCACTTACAACACAAACTACCGTTTTACCTTTTATTTTGTCTTTATAAAAGTCTAATGCAGCTATAGTTAATGCTCCTGCTGGTTCTACGACCATTGCTTCTTCATTGTACAATCGCAAAATAGTGGTACAGACTTTACCTTTGGGAACAAGGATAATATCGTCTAAGTTTTTACGACATATATCAAAGGTTATATTACCAACTTGTTTTACTGCTGCACCATCTACAAATTTATCAATAGTTTTTAAAGGTGCATTTTTGCCATCAATAATAGACGTTTTCATTGATGGGGCCCCTTTTGGCTCGACACCAATAATTTTGGTTTCAGGGCTTAAGTGCTTAAAAACTTCTGAAAGTCCCGATGCTAATCCGCCACCGCCTATAGGAACAAATACGTAATCTATGGGGTCTTTATAGAATTCCAGAATTTCTAGTCCTACAGTGCCTTGTCCCGCAATAACTTTTAAATCATCAAAAGGATGGATAAAGATTCTATTACTTTTTAAAGCATCTTCAGTCGCAGAAGCATAGGCATCATCAAAAGTATCTCCTGTAAGAACGATTTCTACAAAAGACTTTCCAAATAATTGTACTTGTTTTACTTTTTGTTTTGGAGTAGTTTTTGGCATATATATCTTGCCTTTTATTTGTAATAAATTACAAGAGTATGCCACGCCTTGTGCATGATTTCCTGCGCTAGCACAAACAATTCCTTTTGTTTTTTCGGTAGTATTTAGAGAGGAAATTTTATTATAGGCACCTCTAATTTTATAGGAACGTACAATTTGTAAATCTTCTCTTTTTAATAAGATAGTTGCTTTAAATTCGTCTGAGAGGTTCAGGTTTTGTGTTAGTGGAGTAGCGGCAACTACTTTGCTTAGTTGTTCTTTGGCTGTAATTACTTGGTTAAATAAAGTCATATGTTTTTGGTTATTTTTTAAAATAAAAAAAACCTCCCAAGTTGGGAGGTTTAATAAATTGTATTTTTTTCACTTATTTATATAACACCTCGCCACTATTGTAGAATTACAATAATGCTAATAATAGCGATAATGATGTTATTTAAGTTTGTCATTGTTTATTATTTGAAAAAACAAATGTATTAATTATTTAATAAGAACAACAAAAATATTATTTTTTTGTAATTGTAGGAGGGTATTGTGATAGTATCTTACTTACGAAATCACCCACTATTTTATCTTTTTTATCTCCTCCTTGTTGAGTTAAATAGCCAAAACTCCTTCACCTTGCCAAATCATTTCTTTTTTCTTAGCATCGATAAAATCGATGTATAAAGTTCCTTGAGTAGATGTTGAAACAGAAGTTTGATTTCCCATCATTAAGTATGGGTTCCATCCATAACCCGCATCCATAGCCCCATCCAGCACTAAACTGGTTTACGTTTACTTCTTCTCTGGCTTTAGTAAAAATGTTTATTAATAAATCTGGATTGTCACTTTTTGTAAATCCTTTTGCAGCCATTTGTTCGTCGATAGCACGTAAAATTCTTCTTTTATCTAAATCGGAAATCTCTACTTTATCGACACCAGCTTTAAAATAAGCATAGGTTTTGTATTTAGTAAAATCGACAGATTTATCATAATCTGAGTGTACTGTAATACTACTACAAGATGTTAAGACAAGAAGTAGCAGCATCGGTAAAATAAATAATTTTTTCATGTTTAGATGGTTTTAAAGGTTATATCGATTTTGATTTAAAATAATGTTTCGTCAACTATATTAGGGATGGTCACTTTCAATAAAGGTTGCGTACTCATAGCTCTTTTTATTGCAAAAATTGCTTCGTCATTACGTGCCCAGCTTCTTCTTGAAATTCCATTGTTAACATCCCAAAAAAGCATTGACTCTAAGCGTCTTGACGCTTCTTTACTTCCATCAAGAATCATACCAAAACCACCATTTATAACTTCGCCCCAGCCAACACCACCACCATTATGTATTGAAACCCATGTAGCCCCTCTAAAGCTGTCTCCGATTACATTTTGTATTGCCATATCAGCTGTGTATCTTGAGCCATCATAAATGTTGGATGTCTCTCTGTATGGAGAATCTGTTCCAGAAACGTCATGATGATCACGTCCTAAAACAACAGCTCCAATTTCTCCTTTTGCAATAGCTTGGTTAAAAGCTTCTGCAATTTTTATACGACCTTCGGCATCGGCATATAAAATTCGTGCCTGTGATCCTACAACTAATTTATTTTGTTGTGCACCTTTTATCCATTTGATGTTATCCTGCATTTGCTGCTGAATTTCATCGGGTGCTGTTTTTGCCATTTCTTCTAAGACCTGCGAAGCAATGGTATAGGTGCTGCCTCCCTAACAACAGGAGCATGTATTAACCTT
>NZ_JBXBAV010000060.1:0-6493 GCF_056783245.1 Flavobacterium sp. TC780
TATGTATTGCTAAGGTTAATACATGCTCCTGTTGTTAGGGAGGCAGCACCTAAAAAAAATTATGTTTTTTTGGGGTATTTTTTAAGACTTTTCTTTTAGCCTTCAAATAAAGGAATAAGTATTTGTTTAATAATTAAACAAAGAATATATTTTTATTTCACAGCATATTATTTTTACAATTAAAACTTTATTTATGGCATTTATAACAGCGGAAGGAGCTAAAAAAGCTCAACTATCAGCATCTGATAAACTAGGTGTTGCTAATGCACTTCTTTCAGGATTAGAGAATATTTCAAAATACAATAGTGGTGTATGTCACGATGTGGTAGCTTACACATTGTATATGTTAGGTGCTGAAATAAGCCCTAATGACTTAACAGAGTTTTATGGGCAAAATTGGTTAAGTAAATTCAATTATCTTGGAGGTCAAAAATGGAATGGCAACTCTTTTCTAGGAAAAGGAAAGGCTATAGGTTTCTATAGACTTATTGATAAAACTTGGTTTCACTCAGCTATAACTACTGGAAACGGAACAGAAATCAGATCAGTTAATGGACATTCATTAGGAACAGCTTGGTTTGCTCCTGCCGATTTATGCTTTTTAGGCAAAAGTGATTCTGATGGAACGTTTAAATATGATGGAACAAAAATAGAAGTTTATATATCTCCTCTATAATAAAATCTTATTAAAGGTTTTAATCTAAGCTAACTGAATAAAATAAGTAATGATAAACAATATTAAAAAAAAGACTGTTTCTAGCTAGTAAAACAGTCTCTTTTTGTTATTTTTATTCATACTCCTATTGAACAATAAAACTCAAATATTCATTTTATATTTTGATGGATTATTTTCTTAATACTAGTCTAGAACCAGTCCAATTTGTCCATCATCATCAAGTTCTGTTTCAACCGAATCATCTTCATTATTGATAGTTCGTACCGGAACTTCTTCTATCGGTTCTTCATAAGGCAATGGATCTAACAAGTTAACTTGTTTTACCTTATCGCTTGTTAATTGATTCCCTAATGCTTTAAAACCCTTCACGGCAATAAAGTCCTCAATATCTACATATAAATTATCTTTTTGAACTCCTTTTACTTTAGCAAAAACCAATTCAGCAACTGGGCGATAATCTGTAGCAACAATTTCTAGCTGCGAATTAGGATGCTCTGTAATAAAGCATTCTTCCTTATTTTCGGTTTCAACCAAGAAACGCTTAATATAGTAACGCTCTTTTTCACCATCAAAATAAATAGCTGAAATTGGTTTTTTAGGATTCCATTTTTCCAAAACTATCATATCCTCATCAAAATGAGTTGATAATTCTGGAATAATAACCTTCAGTTTTCCTGTTTGACTAATGATTAATATTTTATCACTTGGTTTAAATTCTCCTAACAATTCTCCACGAGCATCTACATTCAGACGTTTTACAGTATCATCAAACCAAACTTTTCTTGGCAATAAAGTCGAGATTCCTTTTTCTTTAAGTTCGATTTTCTTAATTGGGTATTTCGTTACTAAATTCCCTTTGGATCCACGGCCTTTTATAGCTAAAGCAGCAAAATCTATATCAAATTTCAGTTTCTTAATACTTCCAACCTGACGCAATAAAATAGTAATTACTTCAGCCTCTCCATTTGGATTATGCGAAAAATAAACAACTTGCGAACCTGCAGTTTCATTGGTTAAATCATACGCTTTGTCACGCGTCACTCCCGAAACATTAAAACGTTTTATGTATGAAGGTCCTGATTTCCCATCACGATACATCATATTGTAAATCGTGCGCTTATCACTTTTATCAAAAATCGCAACATGAATGATATCTTTACCTACAAATGTCTTAGAATCAACTTTTGTAATTATCATTTTACCATCTCGTAAAAACACAATTACATCATCTATATCTGAACAATCCGTTAAATACTCATCTTTTTTCAAGCTGGTTCCTACAAAACCTTCTTCGCGATTTACATATAGTTTTGTATTACGTAAAACTACTTTTGTAGCCTCAACATTATCAAAAACACGAAGTTCAGTCTGACGCTCACGTCCCTTACCATATTTCTCCTTTAATTTAGCAAAATAAGCAATCGCAAAATCTGTTAAATTTTCCAGATTGTATTCTACTTCCTTCATTTCATCTTCTAATTTAGCGATAAAATCATCTGCTTTATCAGAATCGAAACGGGTAATACGAATCATCGGAATTTGAGTCAAACGCTGTAAATCATCATCGTTGATATCTCTGACAAATGATTTTTTGAAAGGCTCAAATCGATCATATAAATATTTATACAACGTTTCTCTATCAGAATATAATTTGAAGTCAATGTACATTTCCTCACGAATGAAGATTTTTTCTAAAGTAGAAAAATGCCATTTATTTTTTAATTCCTCTAATTGAATTTCTAATTCTTGTCGGAGTAAATCGACTGTTCTGTTTGTTGAAATCTTCAACATTGCAGAAACTCCAATAAACAACGGCTTATTATCTTCAATAACGCAACCTAAAGGTGCGACAGAGGTTTCGCAAGCTGTAAATGCAAACAATGCGTCAATTGTTTTATCTGGTGAAACTCCTAGAAAAGGTGAATCAAAATTTCTACATCAGCTGCAGTATTATCTTCAATTTTCTTGATTTTGATTTTACCTTTTTCATTGGCTTTCAAAATACTATCAATTAAAGTAGTAGTATTGGTCGAAAACGGAATTTGTGTAATTACAAGTGTGTTCTTGTCTAATTGTGCAATTTTGGCACGTACACGTACACGTCCGCCACGCATTCCATCATTATAATTAGAAATATCGGCAATACCCTGAGTCATAAAATCAGGATACAATGTAAACGGTTTTCCTTTAAGAATTTTTATCGAAGCATCAATTAATTCATTAAAGTTATGTGGCAATACTTTAGTAGAAAGTCCTACTGCAATACCTTCGGCTCCTTGTGCCAAAAGCAAAGGAAATTTTACTGGAAGATTATTTGGTTCTGCACGACGACCATCATAAGAAACACCCCAATCGGTAATTTTTGGTGAGTATAAAACCTCTAAAGCAAATTTAGATAAACGTGCCTCAATATAACGAGAAGCTGCAGCACCATCTCCCGTTAAGATATTTCCCCAGTTTCCCTGACAATCTATCAATAAATCTTTTTGCCCTATTTGTACCATGGCATCACCAATACTCGCATCTCCATGTGGATCATACTGCATTGTGTGACCTCCACAACTATCCGCAACTTTATTATAACGACCATCATCCAACTCTTTAAGAGAGTGCATAATACGACGTTGTACAGGCTTAAATCCATCTTCGATAGCAGGAACAGCACGTTCCAGAATTACGTACGAGGCATAATCCAAGAACCAGTCTTTGTACATTCCGGTAACTTTGGTAATGGTATCACCACTCTCATCGTTATTATCGTAAAAATGCCCTCCTTCAAAAGATTTAGCATCTACTTCGATAATTTCATCAGATTCATCTTCTTGTTGATTATCATCATAAGAATTAGTATCCTCCGAATTATTTTCTTCGTTATCTGGAATTATGTTATCGTCTTCTTCGTCTTTCATTTAATTATATTCGAAATTATAAATTTAATGCTATTTCTTTTTATGAGTTCTTTTAAAACCTCAACACTTGGTAACACTGTTTTATATTTACTGGCAAAAATTTGCTCGTTATTCTCTGTAAATATATCTTACTACTGCCTCACTTTTGTTTTGGCAAAGTATAATTCCAATCGTTTTATTTTCATCTTCCAAACGCATTTCTCTATCATAATAGTTAACATACATTTGCATCTGACCTAAATCTTGATGTTTTAATTCCCCTATTTTTAAATCAATAAGTACAGAACATTTTAAAATTCTATTATAAAAAACTAAATCTATTCGGAAATGTTTATCATCAAATGTAATTCTTTTTTGTCTTGCGACGAAAGTGAATCCATGTCCCAACTCTAGTAAAAAATGTTCTAGTTTATTAATAATTTCTTCTTCTAATTGCAATTCTGAATATTGATGCAATTCAGGCAATCCTAAAAATTCAAGTATATATGGATCTTTAATAATGTCTTTAGGTTTTTCAATAATCTGTCCTTTTTCAGACAGCTTTAAAACGCCTTCTTTATCGCGACTTAAAGATAATCTGGTGTAAAGTGCAGAATCATACTGTCGTTTTAATTCTCGAACGCTCCAATTGTGTTTCTCTGATTCTATTTCATAAAATTGTCTTTCATTTTCATCATCAATTCTCATTAAGAAAGTATAATGTGACCAAGTCAACTTAAAGAAATCGTATAATGTTTTTTTATTTTCAAAATTCTCAGAAACTATCTGCAAGTTTGAATTTTCTTTTATTAAAATCTCTTTTTCTTGGTTATTAGATTTCCGCAACACCGTCTCGGAATTCTTAATTTCAAAAATCCGCAACGCTGTTGCGGATTTTGAGTAAATCAAATAAAACTTTCTAATTCTTTCCAAAACATCTACAGAAAATCCTTTCCCAAACTCTTTCATCAATTGTTCTGAAAGGCCTTTTAATAATTGTCTCCCGTATTCTGCTCTTTCTTTTCCATTTTGTTCTTCTTCAACAATCATTCTTCCAATTTCAAAATACGTACAAACCATTGTTGAATTTACAGTACGTAAAACCTGTTGTTGGGCACTTTGCAATAACTCAACTACTTGTTGAAACATGACTTTATTTTGAAGATCGGTTGACAATATAGTTTTATTTTAAATCTCTATACTTCCTCTTCAATCGCATCCAACTCAACTTTCAAGTTTTTAATAATAAACTCTTGTCTGTCTGGTGTGTTTTTCCCCATATAGAAAGATAGTAATTGTTCTATCGATGTATTTTTATCCATCATAATAGGATCAAGTCGAATTGTTTCTCCAATGAAATTCTTAAACTCATCTGGCGAAATCTCTCCCAAACCTTTAAATCGCGTAATTTCTGGCTTTGGCTTTAATTTTTCGATAGCAGCTTTTCGTTCGTCTTCAGAGTAGCAATAAATGGTTTCTTTCTTGTTTCGAACCCTGAAAAGAGGTGTTTGTAAAATATACAAATGCCCTTCTTTTATTAACTCTGGAAAAAACTGCAAGAAAAAAGTAATCAATAACAAGCGGATGTGCATTCCATCGACATTGGCATCGGTTGCGATTACTATATTATTATATCGCAATTTTTCTAATCCGTCTTCAATATCTAAAGCTGCTTGCAGTAAATTGAATTCTTCGTTTTCATACACAATTTTCTTGGTCATTCCGTATGAATTCAAAGGCTTACCACGCAAACTAAAAACCGCTTGTGTATTTACATCACGGGATTTGGTAATAGATCCCGAAGCCGAATCTCCCTCGGTAATAAAAAGCGTACTTTCTAAGTTTCGAGGGTTTTTTGTATCTGGAAGATGCGCACGACAATCTCTTAATTTTTTATTATGCAGATTGGCTTTTTTAGCACGATCTGTTGCCAATTTTCGGATTCCCGATAGCTCTTTACGTTCTCTTTCTGCCTGTAGAATTTTACGCAATAAGGCTTCTGCAGTTGTTGGATTTTTATGTAAATAATTATCTAATTTATTCTTTACAAAATCATTTACAAAAGTACGAACTGATACTGGTGGCGTTCCATCATCAGATCCCATATCCATAGAACCTAATTTGGTTTTGGTCTGAGATTCAAATACAGGCTCCATAACCTTGATGCTAATCGCACTTACAATCGATTTACGTACATCTGATGCTTCAAAGCTTTTGTTATAAAACTCCCGTATGGTTTTTACAATTGCCTCTCTGTAAGCTGCTAAGTGCGTTCCTCCTTGTGTTGTATTCTGACCATTCACAAAAGAGTGATATTCTTCGCTATATTGTGTTTTACTGTGGGTTAAAGCAATCTCAATGTCCGTATCTTTTAAATGGATAATTGGATACTCTAAATCATCAGCGTTAATTGTTTCTTCTAATAAATCTCTAAGACCATTTTCTGAATAATATTTTTCGCCATTGAATATAATTGTCAAACCATTGTTTAAGTAACAATAGTTTTTAACCATTTTTATTACATATTCTAATCGGAATTTATAATTTTTAAAAATAGCTTCATCTGGAATAAAAGTAACTTTTGTTCCTTTTCGTTTTGTAGTATCAATTACATCTTCTTCAAGAACCAGATTTCCTGCTGAAAATTCGGCAGCTTTTTGTTTGTCTTCTCGAACAGATTCTACACGAAAATAATTAGAAAGTGCATTTACTGCCTTGGTTCCTACTCCATTTAATCCTACTGATTTTTGAAAAGCTTTGGAGTCATATTTTCCTCCTGTATTCATTTTTGAAACTACATCCACAACTTTCCCTAAAGGAATTCCACGGCCATAATCACGAACTGATACGGTTTTATCCCTAGGTGTCGCTCCCTGAACAACAGGAGCATGTATCAACCTTAGCAAGGACGAGTCAAGGGGCTACATAA
>NZ_JBXBAV010000061.1:0-13737 GCF_056783245.1 Flavobacterium sp. TC780
AAGGTTAATACATGCTCCTGTTGTTAGGGAGGCAGCACCTTTTATTATTTTTAGTAATGATTTTTTCGGCATACATATCAGCAACATCTACATTTGATGATGTGTGCATCCAACCGCAATTATCATTAAAACCTTGGTAAACAAAAAACTGCCCCCAAGTTACTGCTCCATATACATTTAGTCCTTCTTCACTTGTTACCTGAACTTCAGGTCTAAAGTAAAAAGTGGTATGAGGATTAATATATAAAATAGCATTTCCATCAGCTGTTTTTGATGGTGAAAAAGCAAAACCATTTGAGCCTGTTTGTACATTTTTTTCTCTTTCTACGTAGGCTACTTTGTTATTATTTCCAGAATAAAAAGCTTTTAATTCGCCAGTTGTAAGATCGGCAGTGCTTATGGCTCCAATACTTCCATCTGTCCAAAGCAAAGGAAACCATGGTTCAAAATGAGTTAAAAGAGCTGGTTTTACTTCTGGATGTTTGTATAAATAAAAATTGATTGCATCAGCATAACTATTTAAAAGTTTTTTGAGCCAGACAGGTGCTTTTTTATAATCTGATTTTGCTTCTTGTGTATCAATTAAAAGACGAATTTCGAGATCATTGTATAAGACTGATTGCCCTTTTATTTCTGAAAGGCGCCCTAGTTTCTCAATATAATTCATTTCAATTCGCTTAAAATCATCTTCGCATTGTGCATATAGTAATCCAAAGACAGCATCGGCATCAGTTTTCCCATAAACATGTGGAATACCCAATTATCTCGAATTATAGTGACTTGCTGTGCCAATTTTTCAAGACGATAAATTTCTTTTGTGTTTATTTTCTGCGCAGAAATTTGAAAACTTATGCAAGAAAGAACAAAGCTTAGTTTTATTATTTGAAGGTAATTGAACATAGTTATTTGATATTAAATTTTTGACCAGGCGTATAAATGCTCATTTGCAGACTTTCTATGGATATCAGGTTGTTATTTTTAGCTTTTAAAATTCCTTTTGGATTTCTAACTACAATGACTTCGCTATCGCCTGCAACTTCAACTTGATTGTTCCGAACAATAATTGCAGTAGCTTCATCAATTCCAATTCCAGTTAAATTAGGAAATTCAACTAGAGCTGTTAGAGTCGATTGTAGCGATTTCTCTTTAAAAAATGCTGATCGATAATAGCAGTTTTTATTAATCCTAGACCTTCTGAGGTTTCTAGATTATCATACCTAATATTATCAAAAGTTCCTGAATATTCTTTTTGTAATTTTTGATTCCCTGTTATCATTTTCTCCGACATTACTGCTGCTCCTGCGCTTGTTCCAGAAATCGTACTTCCGTTTTCATAAGCTTTTTGAATGGCTGTTTTTATCGGAGTATTTTGAACTATATTCATAAAACGTGTTTGGTCGCCTCCGCTTATAAAAATTAGTTTTGCCTTTTGTAGCGAGTCAGTTAATGTTTTATTTTGTGCAGTTTCTTTATTAAAATTGAACATCACAATTGGATTTGTTGTTAATTTTAGCATTTGTGTTTTAAAAAAGATAAAGGAGCTATCTGGTTCTTCACTAGACATTGGTAAAACGACGATGTAATCTTTTTTTGTTAAGTCGGAAACACTTAAGACTTGTTTCATCAAATTATCAGATGGATCCCCACCGCCAATTATAAAAAGTTTTCCTTTAGGTGTTTGTGCCTGAAGAAGGCAACTCATGAATAGGAGTGAAATCAATAGTTGTTTTTTAAACAAGTATTTGAATGGTAGCTGGTTTTTCATGGTTTTATTTGGTTGGTTAAGGCATATTTGAAATAAATCTTAAGAGAGATGTATTTACTATAAAAAGAATATCTTTTATTTTGTCTAAATCTACTTTTGAAGCTATATCCCGCATGGAGTGATAATCATCATGGAAGCCACTAAAATAAGTCATAACAGGAATTCCTTTAGCGGCAAAAGAAGCATAATCACTTCCGGTATGTCCATTGGTTTCCCAAAGATCGAGTGTAAAAGGTTTAGAAAGTTTGCTATTGCTAAAAGTAACTATTTCTTTTAAGCTATCGCTTCCTTCCTGTGTTCCAATGCTTAAAACTCGATGGGTTTTGTCATCTGGAGCACTTCTTGAGATCATGTCCATATTGATGGCGAGTACTATTTTTTGTTTCTCTAGATCGAAATTCTGGATGAAATATTGACTTCCTAAAAGTCCCATTTCTTCTGCAGTCCAAGAAGCAAATAAGATATTGCATGGTGGTTTGAGTTTGATTCAGACCAGTTCTTCGCTAATGCCAACATTCCTGAAACTCCCGAAGCGTTATCGTCGGCACCATTATAGATTGTATCATTTATGATTCCTAAATGATCGTAATGCGCCCCTACAATAATAGTTTTAGTAGTATCTTTTCCTCGAATCATTCCTAAAACATTTCGAACAGGGAAATTTTCTGTTTGCAATTCAATTGAGAAATTAATTCTTGTGTTTTTTAATTCAGTAGCAGTAATGCCTAATTTTTTTGCAGAATTTTTTTCAATTGTTTCTAATGAGATAGTACTACCCGAAAAAAGTTTTTTCAGCCGCAGATTTACTTAATTTAAAAATAGGTATAGCGGTTGTAATTGGGTTTTCTAACAAAATGGAAAAAGAGCATTTTCTTTGGAATTTTTAAATTTTTGATCACCGTTCCCATCTATGATAATTAAAGCAGCTGCATTTTTAGTAATGGCAGTTTGTATTTTGATTTCTTCCAGATTGTTTACTTCAGGGAATAATTTTTTAAATTTCAGGTATGAAGTCGAAGTACTGTCCTCATGTCCTGGAAATCCTTTTAAAACAATAACAATTTTTCCTTTTACATTTTCGGTTTTGTATAATCATCATAGCCCTCTTTGGTTAGACTTAATCCGTAGCCTGCAAAAACGATTGGAGCTTCTTTTTGTAAAGATTGCGTAATTGGTGTGACTTGATAATCGTTTTCTGGTGAAAGAAGGAGTGTTACTTTATTTCCTTTTTTTATTTCAAAGGATGTTTTTTTTACAGCGTGTTCAAGGATTTTAAAATCTTGAAAATAGGCAGCTTTATTTTTATAAGGAGCTAATTGGTATAATTCCATCATTGATGCAATATATTCAGAAGCCATAAAACCGCCTTTTTGGGTTGGGTTACGGCCTTGCATCCAATCAGAAGCTAAAAAAGACAGTGTTCCTGAGAAATCGCTTTTAGACGGATTTGGAACAATTGTTTGCGAAAACAAGACTGATTTACAGAAAAACAAAACAACTGATAAAAGTATTTGTAAACGCATATTTTTGGTTTATAAGGTTGATTATAAAGTAATATTTCGCTTAAAAGCGCATCCTAATTCTATAATCGAATCGGTTTTTGCAATACCAGGAATGCTATCAACTTTTTCGTAAAGTATTTTTCTCATGTGTTCATGATTTGTAGCTATAATTTTTATGTAAAGCGTAAATGAACCTGTTACAAAATAACATTCAGTAATTTCAGGGATTTCCTTTAAGGCTTGTATTACACGATCTGAGTCTGAATCTTTGTTAAGTGTAATTCCTGTAAAAGATGCCCAATCATATCCAATTTTTTTCTCATTAACAACAGGTTTAATTCCGGTTAAAATACCATGATCTATCAGTCTGTTAACTCGCTGATGAACCATTGTATTTGAAATTTTCAGATTTGAAGCGATAGAGGAGAAGGCCATTCTGCCATCTTTTTCCAGTTCTTTTATGATACTGATATCGAATTCGTCTAATATATCCATTGTTTTATTCTGAATTAAAATGATTGTTTCTGTTAGTTATAAAAGTAATTATTTTTTGCGATTTTCAAATAGGAGACTAAATAGATTAGTTTTGTTTTAAAATGACTTGAAAAAACTACTTTGAAATTAATATTTATGTAAAATAAATAAAATTTAAGTCATAATAACTTTTTATTGTTGTGAAATATATAAAAATGGCTAATTTTGTAAATTAAGTTTAAAAATTAAATAATCATGCAGACAAAACAAAACCTTTCATCAAAATCAGAAATCTTGATTGAAAAAGAAAATAAGTATGGAGCTCATAATTATCACCCACTTCCAGTAGTTTTAGAAAGAGGTGAGGGTGTTTATGTTTGGGATGTAGATGGGAAAAAATATTATGATTTTTTATCTGCTTATTCTGCAGTTAATCAAGGGCATTGTCATCCAAGAATTGTGAAGGCAATGGTTGATCAAGCTCAAAAACTTACATTGACTTCGCGTGCTTTTTATAACGATCAATTAGGCCCTTATGAGGAATTCGTGACTAAATATTTTGGTTTTGATAAAGTTTTACCAATGAATACAGGTGCTGAGGCTGTTGAAACGGCACTTAAAGTGTGTAGAAAATGGGCTTATGAGGTTAAAGGTATTCCAGAGAACCAAGCTCAGATTATTGTTTGTGAGAATAATTTTCATGGTAGAACAACAACAATTATTTCATTCTCTAATGATGAAACTGCTCGTAAAAACTTTGGTCCATTTACAGATGGGTTTATAAAAATTGAATACGATAATCTAGATGCTCTTAAAAAGGCTTTAGAATCTTCAAACAATATTGCAGGATTCTTGGTTGAACCAATTCAGGGTGAAGCTGGAGTTTATGTTCCTTCTGAAGGATATTTAGCAAAAGCAAAAGCATTGTGTGAAGAGCATAATGTTTTATTTATTGCAGATGAAGTTCAGACTGGAATTGCACGTACTGGTAAATTATTAGCGGTTCATCATGAAAATGTACAGCCTGATATTTTGATTTTAGGTAAAGCAATTTCTGGAGGAGTTTATCCTGTTTCAGCTGTTTTGTGTAATGACGAAATTATGAATGTTATTAAACCTGGACAACACGGATCTACTTTTGGAGGAAATCCTGTTGCAGCTGCAGTAGCTATTGCTGCACTTGAAGTAATTAAAGATGAAAATCTAGCTGAAAATGCAGAACGTTTAGGAATTATTTTAAGAAAAGGTTTAAATGAAATTGCTGAAAGAAATAACCTGATTACGTTAGTTCGTGGTAAAGGATTATTAAATGCAATTGTAATAAATTGTGGTGAAGATTCTGATTTAGCCTGGGAAATTTGCCTTAGGTTTAGAGACAATGGCTTATTAGCAAAACCAACTCACGGAAACAAAATTAGATTAGCGCCACCATTGGTAATGACGGAAGCTCAGATTCGTGAGTGTCTGGCAATTATTGAAAAATCTTTGAACGATTTTAGAAATTAAATAGCAGTCTGAAATTAGATAAAAAAAAACATTCGCCGCAACGAATGTTTTTTTTGTTAGTTACTATATCCTGGATTCTGAGTGATTTTTTTATTGGCATCAGTTTCTTTTAACGGAATTGGGAATACCAAATTATTAGCGTCATAAAGAATTAAGCTAGTTCCGTCTCCATCCTCACTAATATCAATAGAGCGCTTAGTTCTTTTAATATCATGGATTAAGAAACCTTCCATTCCTAATTCTAATTCGCGTTCTAATAATATATCATCCAGAGTAAGAGTTGATAAATTATCTGCATTTGCTCTTGTTCTAATAATATTGATATCATCAAGCGGTGCGTTTCCAAGAGCAGTTCCTTTTCTGAAATTAGCTTCAGCTCTTATTAAGTACATTTCGGCTAAACGAATAATACCTACATTCGCAAATTGATCTGTATATTTAGATGTTAGTGTTCTTCCAGTTCCATCATCTACATAGTTAAAAGCAGCTCTGTCATCAGGATTGCTAAATTTTTCTAAATAATGATCTCTGATAGAAAAATCACCATTGCGTCCCCCATTGCTTTCAGAGGCATAGAAAGTTACTACATCATTTACTCCTGTTTGTTTTGTAATCTGTATGGCAAATACATCTTCAGTTAGATCTGTATCGTGATTAAAAGCCGCAGCATAGGTTTGAGACAATCCATGTCCGCTATTTTCTATAACATCATTGGCGGCATCTCTTGCTTCATCATAATTGCCTTGTTGCAAATATACTCTGGCTAATAATGCTTTTGCAGCATACTTATCAGCATAAAAGCTATTTTGATCAGGTAAATTAGCATAAGCAAGATTTAGTCCATCTATGATTACTTTGTAGACTTCATCAACAGTACTTCTTTCTTTAGAAAGATCAGTATTAAAATTATAAATAGCATTAGGTCTTATTACAACTCCTAATTGGTTATTAGCCTGACCACTCACATATGGTTTTGCAAAAAAGCGAACCAGATCAAAATAGGCTAGAGATCGTAGAAAGTTGGCCTCACCAATCATTACTGTTCGTTTATTTGGATCCTTAACTTTATCTATGTTTTCGATTACAGTGTTTGCTGCATTGATCATTTCGTAACATCTGGAATAAGTGCCTTCAATGATTATATTGTCAGACAACATTTCTTTATTGTACATCTGTCTTAATTCACCAAAAGTTCCTCTCCATCTAAAATCTGTTGTGTTTATTGCTGCACTAACTCCTAATAAATCAGCATAGACTAAAATTCTTCCACCATAAGCATTACCATTTGCTGCCAATGCATAGGTTCCAGTAAGTATGTTTGTTATACCTGCTTCTGTACTTAAAGTGATTGAGGCATCTTCTCTTTGTTTAGGCTCTACATTCAGTTCATTTTCGCAACTTGCAAAAAGCATTACGAAAAATAGATATAAAATTATTTTATTTGCTTTCATTTTTGTTCGTTTAAAAATTAATATTTACTCCCATAGCAATTGTTCTCGCTGGTGGAGCTGAGTAAAAATCTTGTCCAATAGCATCATTGTCGTCTCTTCTAGCTTCAGGATCATTGCCTTTATAATTTGTAAAAGTAAATAGGTTAACAGCTGTAATATAAAATCTTAGATTGCTCATTCCCATGTCATTTACTGCTTTTTTAGGTAAAGAATATCCTAAAGTAATGTTTCTTAAACGAACAAAATCTGATTTGTCTAAATAACGAGTAGATTCCTGGGTCCCGTTAGCTCCTCCAAATCTTGCCTGAGGAACCTTTGTGATATCACCAGGTTTCTGCCAACGATTTAATTGATCCAATGTTTGGTTGTCAAAATAATCAGCTGCCGTAGATTGGTATATTCCTGCCGAATTATAAATACTGGCTCCCCATTCTCCCTGGAAGGTAAATGAAAAATCAATGCCTTTATAAGTGATGGTGTTTGTTAAACCAGACATTAAAGTAGGAAAAGGGTTTCCTGTAATAACTCTTTTTGCTTCGCTATAATCATTAGTTGTACTTTTGTCAATACTTCCATCAGCATTTATAGTGTTTTTTACAAAAAGGGCATCTCCATTTTCTGGATCTACGCCAGCATATTCGACTAAGTAAAATGAGGAAATATATTCGCCAACTCTATTGATGTTATAATCCTTGATAATATCTGTGTTAGCGTTAGGTAATGATTTTACTCTAGATTTGTTTGTAGTGATATTGAAGCTTGTATTCCATTTAAAATTTTCATTTTCAAAGTTTTTTGTGTTTAAAGTAAACTCGAAACCATTGCTTCTAATCTTTCCTATATTCTTGCTGATTGTTCCGGTTGTTCCAGCACCTGCACTTTTAGGAAGAGGGACATCAAAAAGCAATCCATCGGTATCTTTTTGATAGTAATCTGCTTCTATAGAGATTCTGTTTAAGAATCCGATTTCAAATCCTACATCAGTTTGAGTTGATTTTTCCCAAGTAAGATTGTCATTTCCTGGCTGATCAAAAGTAAGACCCGATTTTAAGTTGTAAGGATTCGGTTTGTACAATTGGCGAGAGGCAAAATTTCCTATTTCGGCATTTCCTAATTTACCCCAACTTCCTTTTAACTTTAAATAGGTTAAAACTGGGTTTTCTTTTAAGAAATTTTCTTGTGATATAACCCAACCAGCTGAGAAAGCTGGAAAGACTCCAAATCTTTCATTTTTTCCAAAACGAGAAGAACCATCGCGACGGATACTGGCTTTAAAAAGATATTTATTGTCATAACTATAATTTAATCTTCCAAATTGAGAAACGAAGGCATAATCAGTTTGACTTCCATGACCTTCATTTACTTCGGCACCACCATCAACAGTTTGGAAAGAGTCATTTGGAAAATAAATACTATTCACATCCTGATAACGTCTGTTGTATTTGTTGAATTCCATACCAGCAACAGCATTTATAGTATGTTTTCCTGCAAATGTTTTATCGAAAGTAAAATAGTTACTAAAAACATAATTTTCGGTGTTAACTGAGGTTGCAAATACAGCACCATCTGTTGCCATAAACGGAGCATTTTTTCCTTGCCAGTAATCTTCTGTCTGACTTAAAAGATCATATGAAAAATCTGAATTAAATTTTAAAAATGAAAATAATTTTAATTCTCCATATACTTTTCCGATAACTCTTCTCATAATTGTTTTCCAGAATGTATTGTCTTTTGCTAAAAGATAATTTGAATATTCTGTATTAGGGTTAGCGCTTCCATCTGCTAATCTAGCTTGAGATATTGGTGCTTGTGCCACAGATTGTAATGGACTTGAAAATGAATTATCATCCTGAACTCTATTTATAAATGATCTCGAAAAACCAATATTCATTCCAGCTGTAAAGCGATCAGATACTTTGTGAGATAAGTTGGTTCTGGCTGTTAATCTTTCTAAACTATTACTATCAATAATTCCTATCGTTTTGTTGTAAGAACCTGATATAAAGTATTTAGTTTTATCATCACCACCTGAAACAGAAAAATCAGCATCAGTTGTATAACCCGTTTTTAGGGCTTCTTTTTGCCAGTCTGTGTCTATCTCTCCATTTCTCCAATCTGTTCCTTGCGATAAAAATTCCAATTCGTCTTCTACCGATGCTAAATCATTAACATTTCTACCTGCTTCTAGTAATAATTCAACATATTGCTTAGCGTTTAACCATTTCTTTTTATGTGTAGCTTCACTAATTCCTTGGGACATATTAATAGAGAAAGTACCTTTTCCATCTTTTCCTCTTTTAGTAGTAATTATTACCACTCCATTTGCACCACGAGCACCATAAATGGCAGCTGATGAGGCGTCTTTTAGGACGTCAATAGATTCGATTTCGTTTGTACTTAAAGTCAATAAAGGATTGGTTGGAGCTCCATTGCCTGACTCATCATCTGTAATTAACGGAATACCATCTAATACATATAAGGGTTGTGTCCCTGCACTAATACTTGCTGCTCCACGAACTCTAACGCTTATTCCTCCTTCTACTTTACCGTTTGTCTGTGTGATTTGTACACCAGCTAATTTACCGACCAATGCATTTTGTAGGTTAGAGACGGGTACTTGCTGTATGTCTTTTGCTGTTACCCTGGCAATGTTGTCTGTTAAATTCTTTTTAGATTGTGTACCATAACCAACAACTACAACTGCATCGAGTTCATTTTGAGTTTCGGTTAATTCAATCGTCATTAAATTTGACGCTGGTGCCTGAACTGTTGCAAAACTTACATAGCTCGCAATTAAGATATCACCTTTGTTTGCTGCTATTTTAAAATTTCCATCAAAATCAGTTTGGGTACTGGTTTTTGTTCCTTTACGAGGATATTTACTCCAGGAATAGGGATCTTTCTTGTATCGGTAACTTTACCAGATATTAATCCTCCTTGTGCATTGGCTATTTGCATTATTAATACCGACAATAGCCACAAATAATACTTTAAGTTAACTTTCATTTTTTTAAAGTTTAAGGTTAGTTTTCAAATGTCTTAAATTTATGTTAATAGATGTTGTTTTTTAACATCAAATATCACATAATGATCTATTTATGTGTAATGTGTAACATTTTAATCAAAAACAGTGTCTATTTTTTGAAATAAACAATTTTAATTAGGAAAAATTTAATATTTGATTCCTTTTTGATTGTGTATTCTTTGTTATTTAACACTTATGTTGTTTTATTTATAGGTGTTATCCCTTTTTTTGTGATAATTATTTGGTTTTATTTTTCAGAAATTAAAAAGCGATAGCCCAAAGACTATCGCTTTTTTTATAGTTGCCTAAAATATCAAAAAAAGCAACTATTTTTTTAGAGGAGCTCCACCAGGCATTTGCTCTGTTTTCAGTTTAAATTTGCTGTATTCTACTACTCCTGTTTTATTGGCCCAGTCAAAATATTTTTCTGATAATTGATTTACAATTCCAGGATTTTGCTGTGCGATATTGGTAGTTTCACCTCTATCAGTATCAATGTTATAAAGTTCCCATTCGTACGATGGATATATTGAAACTAGTTTCCACTTACCATCTCGTACGGCTCGGTTTCCAGCTCTTTCCCAAAATAATGGTGTGCCTCGATTTACCTGCGAAACATTATTAAATAAAACAGGTAACAAACTACTCCCAACCAAAGGATTTGTCGTCACACCATTATATTCTTTGGGATATTCTATTCTGGCTAATTCATAAAAAGTAGGGGCAAGATCTATGATATGTCCTGTTCCTTTATCAATTCTTCCTGCTTTTATTTGTGATGGGTACCATGCTATAAATGGAGAGCTAAAACCTCCTTCGTGCATGTTATTTTTATATTGTTGTAATGGAGTATTAGATAAATAAGCCCAGTTTTGTTCTTGATAATCAAATGATCCTGATGTTCCTACTGGCCCAGTATTTCTGACAAGACCTCTGTTTAATTGATTGTAGCTATTAAAACCGCCTTGCGCACCATTATCAGAAATGAAAATAATTAGCGTGTTTTTATCTTTTTTCAATGCTTTTAATTTATCTAAAACTTTTCCAACATTTTGGTCCATGTTGTCAACCATTGCTGCATAAACTTCCATCTTGGCTTTCCAGAATTGTTTTTCATCATAGGTTAGTTTGCTCCATTCAGGTACTTCAGGATCTCTTGGCGCAATGGTTTGATTGGCTTGAAGGATTCCGTTTTCTTTTAGCTTTTCAATTCTTCTTTCTCTTAATATATCCCAACCTTCATCAAACTTCCCTCTGTATTTAGAAATATCTACTGGTTTCGCTTGTAATGGCCAGTGCGGTGCTGTAAATGCTAAATACAAGAAAAAGGGTTTGTTCTCTTTGTTTTGTTCTTCTAGAAATGTTACCGCATTATTTCCTATTTCATCAGTGAAATAATAGGAATCATCTTTTGGATGTAGTTCGACATTGTTTCTTAGTAATTTTACAGGATATCGTGTTTTTCCGAAAGGCAAAGCTTTGGTATCAAAATAGTTTGATGCTCCTTTTAAGATTCCGTAAAATTTATCAAATCCTCTTTGGTTTGGCCATTGTGCTTGATCTTCAGAACCTACATGCCATTTTCCTGATAATAAAGTGCTGTAGCCTCCAGAGCGGAAAACTTCTCCCAGAGTTAATGATTCTTTGTTTAAATACCCTTGATATGCTGGCAATCCAAGATTTACATCAAAGAATCCAACACCTGCTTTATGCTGATATTGCCCAGTTAACAGAGAAGCTCTCGTTGGTGCACAGATAGAGTTATTATAAAACTCTCGCAATCGTAATCCTTCTTTGGCTAGTTTATCGAGGTTTGGTGTTTTAATCTCGGAACCGTAATTCCCTAAATCAGAATAGCCCATATCATCCACCATAATAAGAATAATATTTGGTTTTGATGTTTCAGGAGTTATTTTATTTTGTGCGCTAACTATAACAACTCCCGAAAGCAAGAGGTTTAGTGTAATAAATGTTTTCTTCATTTTATTTTAAATTTTTGTTGGCAAACTCTGCCTGTAATTTTAATTACTAAATAACAATAAGGCTATTATTAGTGTAATAATTACATTGAATAACTGTGCTATTAAAAAGGCATACAATGGTTTTTTACTGTTGTTGCTTAATAAATCTTTAAAATTGGTTTCTAAACCTATACTTGTAAAAGCCAGAGCAAACCAAATGCTTTGTAAATTCTTTAAACTGTCCTTAACTTCTTCACGAACTTCAGATGTAAGAAGGAACGAAAAAACTAAGGAAGCGGCTATGAAACCAATGACAAACTTTGGAAAACGTTCCCAAATAACTCCTAATGTAGGTTTTGATGCAATAGCTTCGTCCGATTTATTATGTGTATAGGTCCAATAAACGGATATGGCAAAAGCAGCTAATCCTAATAATACATTTTGAGAGAATTTTACAATCGTACTTATTTTTAGCGCTGTTTCTCCTACTAGTGAACTCGATGCAACAACAGCTCCTGAGGTATCTATACTTCCGCCTAACCAAGCTCCAGTTACCTCTTCGGGGAAGTTGAAATATTTAGCAATAATAGGCATGAAAATCATCATAGGAATTGCAGTTACCAATACCATCGAAATAACATAAGAAAGTTTCTTGGAATCTCCTTTGATAACACCAGAAGTTGCAATAGCTGCCGATACTCCGCAGATGGAAACAGCGCTGGAAATCATCATCGTTAACTCATCATCGATTTTTAATTTTTTGCACAGCCAAAAAGCAAAGTACCAAACTGATAATACTACTATCAGAGCCTGGGCTAATCCTAAAGTACCAGCTTTAAGGATATCTGAAAAGATGACACTGGTTCCTAATAAGACCAATCCTATTTTTACAAATTTTTCTGTAGAAAGAGCGGAACGAAACCATTCTGGAAGTTTAAATAAATTACCAATAGCTAAACCAATAATCAAACTAAAAATTACGGCTTCTAGATTGAATCCTTTTATCGTAGTATTCCCTGCAATAATCAAAGCAATTATAGTTAATATATAAACGATTGGAAAGCCAAATAGAAAATTTTTGATAGGCTTTCCAGTTAAAAAAGCACCGATCGTACCTATTGAAATAAGGTATATAAATTGCAATCCAATGATTTGTAGATTTCCGAAATCGAATACACTATTTAGCAAATCTGTTTCATCCGACCACTTGAATACAGGTACAGAAGGGAGAAAAATAAAAGCGATATTCCTATTATTAAAAATCCTAAAAGAACTACTGTCCAATCTTCGTGAATGATATATTGTTTTGTTTTAATTGACATTTTAATATTTTTATTTATTTTCCTGCAAGGTCTTTTTGACCTTGCAGGTATGATAATCTAAGGGTAAATACCTAAATATTTTTAAAACCCTTGAATCTTTAGACACACTGCGGTGCGTCTCTAAAGGAAACCTTTGAACCTTTGTTCCGATAGCTATCGGAACTCAGAACCTCAGTACCTTTTTTTAACCTTAATTCAAAGCCACATCAAGATCATTTTTTAAATCGCTGATACCTTCTTTTTTGAATATGATTTTTCCTTTTTTGTATATAAGCAAGGTTGGGAAAACGTTTATGGTTTTTAAATCTGCAATTACCTGTGGACTGTCTTCGAGTTCGATTTCAACAATTTTTAAATTGCTACCATATTGCGCTCGAATTGTTTCTAAAATTGGTTTTACTTTTTTACATGGAGCACAGTATTTAGATCCAATATCTACTAAAACACTATTGTTATCGGCAATAATTTTATTGTATTCAGTTAAGGATAATTACTTTTAGAATTAGCATAAAATGGTTTTCCGTTTCCAATCCAATTGGCAATCCCACCTTCTAAACTGTAGGCCTTTTTGAAGCCATTCTTTAATAATTCTTTTTCTAAGGCTACACTTCGTCCAGCTCCAATTGAATAGATAAACACAGGTTTTGATTTGTCTAATGAAGCTATATAGGTGCTGCCTCCTGAAGCAGGAGCATGTATTAACCTTAGCAATACGTAATGGATCAGTAATA
>NZ_JBXBAV010000062.1:0-8528 GCF_056783245.1 Flavobacterium sp. TC780
TATGTATTGCTAAGGTTAATACATGCTCCTGTTGTTAGGGAGGCAGCACCTACACTTTAAAGTTTCAAGATGGTATTTTACACAATCGTCACAACGTAAAACGGCTGATGCAACTAAACCTAGAAGTTCTTTTGTTTTAACATCAAGCGCGCCAGCTACATAGGCATTGGTGTCCAAATTGAAAATTCGCTTTACAATTTTGTTGTTATCGGCTAATAATTTTTCGTTCATTTTAGAACGATAGTCGTTAAATTCTTGAATGATATCAGACATTTAATTCTTTGTTTTGGTTTTTGTATACAAGTACTGAAATAAAGATACTCAATTCATATATTAGTAACATTGGTACTGCTACGATTGTCTGGCTCACAACATCTGGTGGGGTTACAATAGCGGCTACGATTAGAATTATAATTACAGCATATTTCCAGTATTTTCTTAAAAAACGAGGAGTAACTAGTCCTAATTTGGTAAGAAAATAAATAACAATTGGTAGTTCAAAGAATAGTCCACCAGCCAGAATACTTGTTTTTACCATTCCCATATATGATTCTAATGTAAATTGATTTTTCACAATATCACTTACCGTAAAAGTTGCTACGAAGTTTACAGACATTGGTATTACTACAAAATAGCCAAATACTACGCCTAAAAAGAAAGTAATGAAGAAACAAAAATAAATACTTTAGCATTTTTACGTTCCTTCTCATACAATGCTGGGCTAATAAACTTCCATATTTCCCACAAAATATATGGAAAACTCAAGATGAATCCTGCTAAAACACACATCCATACGAAAACGTTTACCTGTCCTTCCATTTGTGTGTTCTGAATAATAAATGGCATTTCGGTGATACAGATGTTCTCAGCAAATCCTAATTTATGTGATAACTCGCAAAAAAACTGATAGGTGAAGAAAGTTGGTCTAGTTGGTCCGAAAATAATTACGTCAAATAAGTAATCACTTATAAAGTAAGTTAAAAAAGCCATTATTATTATGGCAGTTGTACTTCTGACTAGTAGCCATCTTAATTCTTCAAGATGGTCTAAGAACGACATTTCGTTTAGGTTTTTCTTTTTTGTCATTATACGATTCCTTCTTTTAAAATGTCATGTAAGTGTAATACGCCTTTGTATTTTCCGTTGTCGGAAACAATTAATTGCGTAATAGAGAAATCTTCTAATGTATTTAAGGCATCGACAGCCATTGTATCTGATGATACCATTTTTGGGTTTTTGGTCATAATGTCTATTGCAGTTAAATCGGAAAAACTATCTCTGTCGTTTAGCATTCGTCGGATGTCACCATCGGTGATGATTCCGATTATTTTATCATTTTCTACAACTGCAGTTACACCAAGTCGTTTTTCTGATATTTCAAATATAACTTTTTTGATTGAAGAATCAGGTGAAACTGTTGGTTTTAACGAATGTTCAATCATGTCTCTCACACGAAGTAAAAGTTTTTTTCCTAAAGCGCCTCCTGGGTGATATACTGCGAAGTCTTCGGGTTTAAAATCACGCATTTCCATTAAACAAACAGCAAGTGCATCCCCCATTACTAGTTGAGCAGTAGTGCTGTTAGTTGGAGCTAGGTTTATTGGGCAAGCTTCCATTTCAACAGTAGTGTTCAAAACATGATCACTTCCTTTTGCTAAAAAAGAAGTCATGTTTCCTGTAATAGCAATTAGTGTATTGCCAAAACGTTTTAATAATGGAACTAAAACTTTGATTTCTGGACTATTGCCGCTTTTAGAGATGCAAATAATTATATCTTCATTCTGAATCATTCCTAAATCACCATGAATTGCTTCAGAGGCATGAAGGAATAATGAAGGTGTTCCAGTAGAGTTAAAAGTGGCAACCATTTTTTGTGCAATTATTGCACTTTTTCCTATTCCGGTGACTACTAATCGACCTTTTGTTTCGTATATCTGTTGAACAGCTTGGGTGAAATTTTCATCTAAAAAATTAATTAGCTTTGCAACTGCTTCACTTTCAGATAGTATTGTTTTTTTAGCGATAGCTAATATATTTTCTTTTGTTATCAAAACAGAATAGTTAAAATTTGTAAGTGTAAAAGAAAGTTGTATCTTTATTGATGCAAATTTATACAAAATACCATAAAATAAAGAATGAATTCAAACGAAATTGAAATACATAAAGAATTAAAGAAGTATTTCGGCTTTAGCCAATTTAAGGGATTGCAAGAAGAGGTTATAAAAAGTATACTCAATAAAAAAAATACTTTTGTTATTATGCCCACTGGGGGAGGAAAATCACTCTGCTACCAATTGCCCGCTTTAATTCAGGAAGGAACAGCAATAGTTGTATCTCCTTTAATTGCTTTGATGAAAAATCAGGTAGATGCCATTCGGAGTCTTTCTTCAGAAAACGGAATCGCTCACGTTCTGAATTCTTCACTTACCAAAACAGAAATTGCCCAAGTAAAAAAGGACATTACTTCTGGTTTGACAAAATTATTATATGTTGCCCCCGAATCACTAACCAAAGAAGAATATGTTCAATTTCTTCAAAATGTACCCATTTCATTTGTCGCTATCGACGAAGCGCATTGTATTTCAGAATGGGGACATGATTTTAGACCTGAATACAGAAATCTAAAACATATTATTAAACAGTTGGGTGATGTGCCAATCATTGGACTTACTGCAACCGCTACGCCAAAAGTTCAAGAAGATATTTTAAAAAATCTTGATATGTCTGACGCTAATACTTTCAAGGCGTCGTTTAACAGACCAAACTTATATTACGAAGTTCGTACGAAAACTAAAAATATAGAATCGGATATCATTCGTTTTATAAAACAACACAAAGGAAAATCAGGAATTATATATTGCTTAAGCCGTAAAAAAGTAGAAGCAATTGCAGAGGTTTTGCAAGTAAATGGTATTAGTGCAGTTCCTTATCATGCAGGACTAGATGCAAAAACAAGAGCAAAACATCAGGATATGTTCCTTATGGAAGACGTAGATGTGGTAGTAGCAACTATTGCTTTCGGAATGGGAATTGATAAACCCGATGTGCGTTTTGTAATACATCACGATATTCCAAAATCACTAGAAAGTTATTACCAAGAAACGGGTCGTGCAGGACGAGATGGAGGCGAAGGACATTGTTTGGCATATTACTCATATAAAGATGTAGAGAAATTAGAAAAATTTATGTCAGGAAAACCAGTTGCTGAACAAGAAATTGGATTTGCCTTGTTGCAAGAAGTTGTGGCTTACGCCGAAACATCAATGTCACGAAGAAAGTTTCTACTTCATTATTTTGGAGAGGAATTCGACAGCGAAACAGGCGAAGGAGCCGATATGGATGATAATGTTCGTAACCCGAAAACCAAAATAGAAGCCAAAGACCAAGTGGTGAAATTATTGGAAATTGTACGCGATACAAAACATATTTATAAGTCTAAAGAAATAGTATTTACATTAATAGGACGTGTAAATGCAGTAATTAAAGCACACAGAACCGATTCGCAGTCTTTCTTTGGTTCGGGTTCAGATCATGATGAAAAATACTGGATGGCATTACTTCGTCAAGTATTAGTAGCAGGCTATTTATCAAAAGATATAGAAACTTACGGGATCATAAAAATCACCAAGGCAGGATTGGATTTTATTAAAAAACCAGTTTCGTTTATGATGTCTGAGGATCATGAATATAACGAAAGCGAAGACGAAGCAATTGTGACAGCGTCAAAATCAGGAGGTACTGCCGATGAAGTTTTGATGGGGATGTTGCGAGAGCTAAGAAAAAAAGTAGCTAAGAAATTAGGTGTTCCTCCATTTGTGGTTTTTCAAGATCCTTCACTCGAGGATATGGCTTTAAAATACCCAATCTCTATTGCCGAATTGTATAATATTCATGGAGTAGGTGAAGGGAAAGCAAAAAAATATGGAGGAGATTTTGTAGCCTTAATAAATAGGTATGTTGAAGAAAACGATATTATCCGTCCCGATGACTTGGTTGTGAAATCTACAGGAGTTAATTCTGTAAATAAATTATATATTATTCAGAACATCGACCGTAAATTATCACTTAATGATATTGCTTCAGCAAAAGGACTTTCGATGGATGCTTTGATTAAAGAAATGGAGCAAATCGTATATTCAGGAACAAAACTGAATATTAAATATTGGGTCGATGACATGCTCGATGATGATCAGCAAGAAGAAATTCACGAATACTTCATGGAATCAGAATCTGATAAAATAGAAGATGCTCTAAAAGAATTTGATGGAGAATATGATATCGATGAATTACGCTTAATGCGAATAAAATTTATTAGCGAAGTAGCTAATTAGTTATAAGTTTAATGTGAGATGTAAAATGTGTTATTTTTCATCTCACATATTTCATTTCACAGTTTACTCTGGAAACACTTCTCCACGATGAGGTTTTAAAGCATCACGAACCTGAATCATGTTTTCATCGGTTACAACCATATAAGCAATGGCATACATATCGTTTAGGATTGTAAATCCAGTTATATTTAAAGGAAGCTTTTCGATAGCAATGAATTCTTTTAAATGAATCTCATGATGTTCTGCAGTTTTTGCTGAGGCAGGACCACGAAAATCCCATATTAGTTTTATTTTTCTTGACATTATTTATAGGTGCAAAGTTTCAAAGAAGCAAAGGTACAAAGTCTCAGTTCAAAATGTTATTTTTGCATGCTCTTTTCATAAATAGAAAAGCTAATAGAATAAATAAAAAACAATGCCAAGAGAACTTTTACTTCAAGTATCGCCCGAAATAGCTACAAATGAGTTGTTGCTAAAAGAACATTTGTCGAAACAAATTAAGGTTTCTCCAAAGGAAATTCAACATGTATCTATTTTAAAGCGTTCGATTGATGCTCGTCAGAAAGCAATAAAAATCAATTTGAAAGTAATGATTTATTTGCAAAATGAAGTTTTTCAGCCAGTTAAATTTGAAATTCCGGATTACAAAAATGTATCGGAGCACAAGAAGTAATTGTTGTAGGAGCAGGTCCTGCGGGGCTTTTTGCAGCTTTGCAATTAATAGAATTAGGATTGAAACCAATTGTGCTTGAAAGAGGAAAAGATGTTCGTGTTGCTGAAGAGATTTAAAAGCAATAAACACAGAACATTTTGTGAATGAAGATTCAATTATTGTTTTGGAGAAGGGGGAGCAGGAACATACTCAGATGGTAAATTATATACTTGTTGGGAAAGGTGGAGATGTAACAAGGATTCTTGAGTTATTTGTGGCTTTTGGTGCTTCTGAAGATATTTTGATAGAAGCGCATCCGCATATTGGAACTAATAAGTTACCAAAGATTATCCAGGATATTGAGAGAAAATTATTGAATATGGAGGTCAGGTTTTATTCGAAACCCGAGTAACTGATATTCTTCTAAAAAATAACGAAGTTCAAGGAGTTGTAACTCAAAATGGAGATACGATAAATGCTAATAAATTAATATTGGCAACGGGTCATTCTGCTCGTGATATTTTTGAATTATTAGATAGAAAGAAAATTTTTATCGAAGCCAAACCTTTTGCTTTGGGTGTAAGAGCTGAGCATCCACAATCGTTAATAGATAGTATACAGTATAGCTGTGATTATCGTGGAGAGCATTTGCCTCCAGCACCATATTCTATTGTGAAGCAAGTAGGAGGAAGGGGGATGTATTCATTTTGTATGTGCCCTGGTGGTGTAATTGCTCCATGTGCTACAAGTCCTGGTGAAGTAGTTACTAATGGTTGGTCGCCATCTAAAAGGGATCAGGCTACAGCCAATTCAGGAATTGTAATAGAATTAAAATTAGAAGATTTTAAACCGTTTGCTAAATTTGGAGCTTTGGCCGGAATGGAATTTCAAAAAAGTATTGAACAAAAAGCATGGCATTTAGCAGGAGAGACTCAAAAAGTTCCTGCGCAAAGAATGGTTGACTTTACTCAAAATAAAGTGTCGTTAGATATTCCTAAAACATCATATGTTCCTGGAACTACTTCGGTAGAAATGGGTCAGGTTTTCCCAGGTTTCTTATCTCAAATATTACGTGAAGGTTTTTCTGAGTTTGGTAAATCTATGCGTGGTTATTTAACCAATGAGGCAATTCTTCATGCTCCAGAAAGTAGAACTTCGTCACCAGTACGTATTCCTAGAGATTCTATTACTTATGAACATTTGCAGATAAAAGGATTGTATCCTTGCGGTGAAGGAGCTGGATATGCTGGCGGAATTATATCGGCAGCTATTGATGGAGAAAAATGTGCTTTGATGATTGCCGAAGCTTTAAAATAATTTGCTGAATGCTTATATAGTGGTAAAAATATTCCTATTTTAGTTGCTTGGTAATTTTAAATTGCGGTTTAATTACCAAGTATTTTTTTAAAAAAAACACATATTATGATGTTACTAGATATTGAAGCAAAGTATGGATTTGCATATCCAATTATCTATAAGGAACTCTCTCTGGACGGAATGCTTAATGTAGGGGAATATGGTCCTGATTGGTATTTAATCGTTTATCCTAAATTAAAAGAAAATCCTCCGTTGCTTTTACATTCTTACGATTTTGAATTACTTAATGCGAAAGGTGTTAATGAAGCAATAGAAGAGCTTTCAGATCCAGAAGATTATCGTCAGATAAAAGAAGAATTTAGGTTTATTCCTTTTGGGAAAAGTGGAGCGGGAGATCATTATTGTTTCTTTTTAAATGAAGAGAATAATGGTGATATGCCTGTTGTTTTTGTTTGGCATGATATGAATGAAGTAAATTATCTAGCGAAGAATATGCAGGATTTTATTTTTAGAATGCTTTTAACAGATATGTCTGATCAAGATATTTATAATGATGTAAGTGATGAGGAATTTAAAGATAATCTTGATAAGGTTCTTAAAACTCATAAAAAGTATCTAACGGATAAGCAAAATGATATTTTGCAGACTATATTTAATCGAGAAATTATAGACTATGAAATCTTATTGCCTAAAGCGAAAGAAACTAAAAGAGGGCTGTTAAGTGATGTCGAATTAAAAGAGATATTAATTGAAATTATTCCATTTGATAAAATGGATTTAAGTTTTACATATTCTAACGAATAATAATTATACGAGTTTTAAAATTAAATTACTTAATAAGCGCAATGAAAAATTTATTTTCTAATTTTTTTGGTAGAAATAATGACCCAAAATCAATTGTTTCTTTTATGTTATATATTCAATTTACTCCTATTTATATAATGAGGTAAATGGTGTTGAATTTAAAATGAAAGGTATTCATGATACTGTTTCTGTAAATTTTTATTCATTCCCAAGTTCATTTAACCATGAAGAAGGAAGAGATGAAATCAAGAAAAATGGTTTTAAGAATGCGTATGAGGTTTTAAATGAATTGTATAAAAAGATTGATATCGGAGTGCTTTCGGAAGAGGTTATACAAGAGGGATTAGAATACGATTATATTCATATTCAGTTTTATTCTTGAGCCAACTCCAGAATCAAAAAAATATCTGAAACATGTTTTGCATAATTTTATCATTTTCTTTTGTTGCACTAATAGTTTAGAAACAAATGATTTTAGAATTTTATACAATAACAGTTATTTTTTGGATTATACAAAAGGGATTTTAGACACGGAATATATTGATGTAAATAATCCTAAAAATGAAATTCAGAAAATAGGATTCAAAGAATTTGAAAGAATCTTACAGGGGATTTGTCAATATATGGAAATTGAAATACCTAATAGTGTTGCGCTTCCCTCGCAAGAAAATTTATTACCTGAAGATGTTGAGGTTACACAAGAAACATTTGAAGAGTTTATCAAATTGGTTTCTAGAGGAGATGTAGATGAAAAATTGGTTCAAAAGCAGTCAAAAAAACTTTTAAAGAATTTCAAAAAAGGAGCAACAGAATATCATGCGATAGTTGAAGGACAATGGGACTTTTTTGAAAGTATCGATTGTTGGAACAGCGATTGGAAATTTGATCCTGAAGATGCTGAGTATTTTATTTCTGAAATGATAGGTGAAGATCTTAATTTTGAATATCCTGAAGAAACGTATAGTCATGATTTGTTCCCGTATATTCAATCAGCTTTAGAAAAAAGAGGTCTTGAATTAATGACTTATGATACGCACGGAGATAATTATTTGTTTTTTGTGGCAAATAAAAGTGATGTTGCTCGAATCTTAGAATTATCAGAATTGACAAAGATCGAAGTTGAGCAATTATAAAGTTAGGTAAGTGCATAAATTAGAAAAAAAAATTCACGCAGATTTTGCAAATCAAAGCAGATTTATTTAAGATTTGGTTATAAAAAAATATGTGTGAATAAGCTTGAATCTTTTTGAAATCTGCGTGAAAAATAAGTGAAGTTGTTTGGGGATTTTAGTTTCAGTTTTACGGAATCAAAATTATTTTCCCTGTGCTTTTTCGGCTTTCTAAATAGTCGTGAGGTGCTGCCTCCCTAACAACAGGAGCATGTATTAACCTTAGCAATACGATACTAACGGTCAGTGTATACA
>NZ_JBXBAV010000063.1:0-24915 GCF_056783245.1 Flavobacterium sp. TC780
TGATATGAAACGAATTTGAATACTAAGAAAACAAAACGCATTACTCCAAAAGAATTTGAAGGAACAAATGAATATCGTTTTTCTACAGATGCCAAATTTGCAAAACATACCAATTCTAACATTAATCGTGAGTATAATACACGTTTGGTAGCTTTACCAAGCCATAAAAAGATATTACCTCAAACAGCCGATTCATTTTCGGCTCCACAACGTGATTATTCATTAGAAAAATTTAAGGTTACCACTGTTGATGGTGTCGAAATAGACGGAATAATAGCTAAACCATTAAATTTTGATCCTACTAAAAAATATCCCGTGTTCTTTTATGTTTATGGAGAACCAATGGCATCTGTAGCAAATGATGAACCCTATTTTTATCCGTATATCGCCTATTTAATTCCTGAAGGATATATAGGAATCGCAATGGATAATCGAGGAACTCCTGTAATGAAAGGCACAGAATGGAGAAAATCTATTTATAAAAATATCGGAATCATCAATACTCGCGACCAAGCAATGGCCGCAAAAGAAGTATTAAAATGGAAATTTATTGATAACGATAGAGTTGCCATTCACGGATGGAGCGGTGGCGGCGCAGTAACATTAAACTTAATGTTTCAATATCCTGAGATTTACAAAACAGGAATTGCTGTTGCAGCGGTAACCGACCAACATTTTTATGACAACATATATACTGAAAGATATATGGGATTGCCAAACGAAAACGAAGCAACATATATTAAAGCATCACCTGTAACTCACGCTAAAAACCTTCAAGGAAATTTATTATACATTCATGGAACTGGGGATGATAACGTGCATTATAAAAATGCCGAAGTTTTAATTAACGAATTGGTTAAGTATGATAAGATGTTCGACCTGATGATTTATCCAAATCGCTCACATAGCATTCACGAAGGAGAAGGAACAGGAAAACATCTTGCTGATACCTTCATGAAATACATAAGAGAAAATTCTCCTCCGGGAGCAAAATAATTTAAAGACATTTTAACGTGTCATCTTTCTCAGTCTTGTCATTCTTATGAATGGTGGGGCTGAGTTTTTTTGTTTAAGGCACTAAGGTTCTAAGCGACTAAGTTTCTGAGACAAAACTTATCCGCAATTAAATCACGATATTGTCATTCTGAGCGGAGTCGAAGAATCACACAAATTACTCAACAATAAAAAAACTCCTTATTAATTTCTTGCAGAGATTCTTCCTTTCTTTAAATGACTTTACGTGTGTTTATCTTTGTCAAAGTTTAAAACTTTGACAAAGATAATTCACTTAGTTTACGGAGTTTTATCATAAGATTTATCATCCCTCTGAATGACAAAATTGGGTAAATTATTGATAAATATTTATATATTAGCTAAAGAAATAGATTCCTCGAATATAAGACTATCGTTATGATCAAAAGAGAAAAAGCAATTCAAAATTACATTGACGGTTATAACCAATTTGATATTGACAAAATGGTTTCAGATTTTGACGAAGCCATAATTTTTGAAAATATTCAAGGTGGCGAAACAAATATGTCTTTAGCTGGATTAACCTCTTTTAAACAGCAAGCAGAACAGGCAAAAGCTTATTTCTCAAGCAGAACACAAACCATAGCATCTTTTAAGCATTTGGAAAACGAAACCGAAATAGAGATTAACTACTTTGCTATTTTAGGAATGGACTTCCCTAATGGACTCAAAAAAGGGCAAGAACTAAATTTAACCGGGAAATCGATCTTTGAATTTTTTGGTGACAAAATTTCTAAATTAACTGATATTAGCTAACATCCTATAAACAGCAAAAAATAATCAACTCATGAGTATTTACAACAAAATAGGAATTGGTTTTATCATAAATGGTATAATAATGTTTCTTATAACTGGAGCATTGTTTAGCTATATGGGAACACTAAATCCATTAATAAAACTTATTGGTGAAATATCTTTTATATGTTGGGTTCCTTCAATAATTTTAGGAATACTTATGACACAAATAAAAAATAAAAAAATACTTCATCCCATCAATCATGACCATAAACATAGACCAAAACTTGAAATTGGAGTTAATTCACGAAAATCACGCACAACCAATCTTTGATCTTGTTGATGCCAACAGAACACATTTAAGAAAATGGTTGCCTTTTGTAGACAGAATGCAATCTGTAGACTTTGCAGCCAATTTTGTAAAAGACACAATACAACGAAACAAAGACGGAAACGAATATGCATTTGTTATTGTTGATAACGAAAAAATTGTTGGAAGAGTTGGTATTTATAAAATTGATGGTCAGAATAAAATTGGAGAAATCGGATATTGGCTTGCCGAAAACCTACAAGGAAAAGGGATTATGACTAAATCTTGTGAAGCAATTATTAACTTTGGTTTTTCGAGTTTACAATTAAACCGAATCGAAATAAAATGCGGAACCGAGAACTTTAAAAGCAAAACAATCCCAGAAAAACTTAACTTTACCAAGGAAGGCATTATTTCGCCAAGGAGAATTACTTTATAACCAATTTATTGACTTGAATTTATATTCAATTCTTAAATCCGACATTGAGTAGAATCCCGAAGTATATCCAAAAACAAAATTTATAAAATGAAAAATATAAAATTCACAAAACTCATTCTTCTTTTTGGCCTCATCACATTAGTTTCTTGCAGCAGCGGACCAGAAACAATCGATGAATTTGCTGAAGAAATTACAAACAATATTAAAAATAAAGATTCAGAAGGATTGTATTCTTTATTCCTATCTCCTAAAGAAAATGCTTCGTACGGTTTTGCTAGTGCAACAATTACACCCGAAGAATCTTCGAAACTAAAATCAAGCGAAGATTTAATGAAGCTAATCATAAGAAAAGGCACTCAAAAAAAACCTGATGATATTAAGCAAATCAATAAATTCGTCTCAGAAGCACATACTTTATTTGATTGGAGTCAAATCAAATCTATAAAAACAGAATCAACTTTAATAGCTTCTAAAAAAGTGAAGACTGTAAGAAACAAAGTAATGGTCGATTCTGATACTTATGATTTAAAGATAATAATCGAATTAAACGACAATAAAACATATCGCCTAAAAGTTAACAAAGCAATGAAAGTGAATAATCGTTGGATAATCTTCCCTACGAATGGTTTTGGGATTGAAATTGAAATTGAGAAATAAGTAAACAGAAAACCTATTTTTAATTCCTATTTTCGCTGAGTAAATTTTACTACGAATATCGAACAAGAACAGATGAAGGCGAAAAAAGAGGAAGATATAAAAACCTATGGTGCAAAAGATTTTCGGGATAAATTCCTTGAATCTGAAAACACTATAGAGCATCTTTTTAAATCAAATTCTGAACATTTTTTTTGTTTGAGAATTGAAGATGTAAACCAACTGAAATTTCCTGTACCTCCATCCAAACATATTTGTCACACTGTTCTTTTTATTACTTCTGGAATTCATAAACTAAAAGTTGGATCAGAAGAATATACCACTAAGGCAAACGAAATGGTGGTGGTTCCTGCTGGACAGATTTACTCGATAGATTTTATGAGTAAAAAGATAACTGGCATTATATGTCAGTTTCATCAGGATATCCTAATCGGGAAATATGGTAATCGAGAAATGATAAATGAATTTGATTTTTTAAAAATTTGGGGGAATCCTTCAATAGCTTTTCAAAAACGAGAAGCAGGTTTTGTCTCTAATTTATTGAATCGCCTGCTTATTGAATATACCGAAACTGGTAGCACAAACCTAGAAATCATACAATCTTACCTTATTACTTTACTTTTTGAAATAAATAAGAATGCTGTAAAAACCAATAAATCCCTAACCGCTGCAACTACACTTACAACTAAGTTTAAAGAACTTATTTATTTACATATAAAAACACAGCATCAAGTAAGCTATTATGCTTCGATGCTGAACGTCACTCCAAATCATTTAAACAAATCTATAAAATCGGTTACAGGAAAATCACCTACCAAGTGGATTGATGAAACAATACTACTAGAAGCCAAGTACTTATTGTACCAAACCAATCTTACTATCAATGAAATTGCCATGCAGGTAGGCCATTACGACCAATCCTACTTTAGCCGAATCTTTAAAAAACACGAAGGCATCACTCCTATTGAGTATCGTAAAATGATTGAAAAATCCTAACTCTTGCAGATTGAATCCTAATAGGATTACTGCTTTATTATTCATATTTGCAAACTAAAAAAAGCAAATAATGATTTATGTTTTCAAAACTTCGGTAAACACTGAATCGAAATTAGAATCGGCAACAAAAATCCTTAACGAATTATTACCAGTCGCAAAGTGGAATTTTGACCTTGAGGATTGGGATAATATTTTAAGAATTGATAGTGAAGCCAATATAGTCGAAATGATATTAAATAACGACGTTTTTGAATGTATCGAATTGGAATAAATACCGTATTTGCAACAATTAATTTTTATCACCAAATTTATTATGGACACACAACTTCATCAAGGCAAGACTTTTGAAAATATTGACTACTCTGAAAAGAGATTAGCTGATTTTGAATTTTTTAATTGCGACTTTATAAACTGTAACTTTTCTAAAAGTGATTTAAGCAATAATGATTTTATAGATTGTAACTTTAAAAACTGTAACTTCTCATTAGCAACATTACGAAACACAGGATTAAAAAATATTAAATTCACAGATTGTAAACTAATGGGATTAGACTTTAGTGACAGTAATGCCTTTTTATTCTCCATGAACTTTCAGGGTTGTATCCTGGACTACTCTACTTTTTTACAAAGAAAATTAAAGAAAACAAACTTCTTCGATTGTTCTCTAAAAGATGTAGATTTCTCCGAAGCCGATTTAACTCAGGCTGTATTTAAGAACTGTGATCTCTCAAATGCAACATTTGTACGAAGTATTCTTGAGAAAGCCGATTTTCGTACTGCAAAAAATTATTCGTTCGACCCAGAAGAAAACAGGGTTAAAAATGCAAAATTCTCCCGTTTGGAACTTGCAGGATTATTAGAGAAATTTAATCTAGATATTGAGTAAATCTAAGAGAAAGACTTGATTATGGTAGAATCTTTATTTGTATTTTCGTTTACTAAAAAATAAAGTAGCAGCTAATTTTAGCTGGGATCATAAAAACCATATGAACGAAAAAACAACTGTAGACAACGCCATTAAAAGAGGAAAATGGCTAATTAATTACCCTGCACGTACAATATTATTTACATCCATTTTTATTGCTATTTATCTTCAAACTCAAAACATCGTAACAGATTGGTTAATTATACCAATTGTATATATCCTTCCTTTTTTCTTAGCTTGCTTATATTGGTGCATTACAATTACCAAATGGCGGATTTGGGCGTTTAAAAATGTTAGAAATGTCCATGAATTAAAAAAAAGAGCTATTCAGGAAAGGCTAATTGGCTTGGATAACAGTTTTTATCAAAAAGCTGAAATAAAAAGCTCTGGAGATAAAAAGAAATGGGATTCGTTACTATTAAAATTTGAAAAGGAAGACGTGTTTCAAGACAACATATTTATCCCGAAACAAACTATAATTTTTTATTCCAAAAGTAAAAATTCAATCCAAATGCTTTTAGGTATTTCAAGCATTATCCTTGGAGGTTACTTACTATTTAATTCCAGAAGCCTACCTTTAGGAATACTATTGATATTAGGAGGTCTTTATTTAACTTACAAAGAATTCAGAGAAGTTATAAATACTACACCTCAGATAATTTTAGATGAAAAAGGTATAGAAACCATAAAAACAAAGTTTCACAATTGGGAATCTATAAAAAATGAAGAAGTAATTTGCCAAGGCTTCGGAAAAAATAGACATTACTATTTAATATATGAATATCCTGGTGGGAGAGAATATTTGCAAATAGATAGCTATACTACAAATATGAAATCTCTAAATAAGTTACTAATATTATACAGAGGTCGATCAAAACAAAAAAATAATTTCATTCAACAAACAGTAAAACTCTCAAATGATATTTATAATTAATTCCCAAGGCACAAATCTCATAACCAGAGAAGAACTTTCGGTTAAGGAATGGGCTGAAAAACTAGATAAATTCATTAGATATACCGCTTTTATTGATGATAACGAACTCATAAAACAACTTACTCATGAGTACAACCTTAATCAAACCCAGATTGAAGAAATTAAGAAATGTCTTGAAAACGAAAAAGTAAAATTCCATAGATATACATGTACCAAATACGAACATTTTAAAATTGAGCCTGTTTATTTGGAAATCAAAAAACTAAAAGGAAAACTAATTTATTGGAAAGATTGGGATTATATTTTTGAGAAAAGAGATAACGATTACTTTCTTTGGTGTTTTCTAGGAGGATTTGCCGATGCACAACGAGAAATAAAACTGAGTGAAGAACACATCAAAAAGTATAAAGAAATTGGTCTTGCACAAATAGATTATTTAATAGACAATCTAAGAAAGCTACACAACTCCGAAGAATACAAACTTGCAATAACCGAGAATAGAAAGGTAATGTAAAACATTTCTACGCTAAAAAAATAAAGTATTTATATTTTGTCCTTATACTGATGGAGTTCGTTTTCTAATTTTTGGTATCTAAAGATAATTTCAATTGCTTTTTGTAATCGTACAAATGCTGTTTCGCTTTTTACAACATAATCGAATGCTCTGTGATCCATGCAACTTACGGCAATATCTATCTTATCATGTGATGAAAGCATTATTACAGGAATCCCCCTATCTATTTCTTTAATTTTATCTAATGTTTGTAATCCATTCATTGCATTTTTATCAATTCCGTCCAAATGATAATCCAAAATAACAACATCTGGTTTATTTACTATATTCTCGATACAAAGTTCCCCAGATGAGTAGGTTTCAATAGAATACTCATTACGATACGAAAATTCAATTTCCATAGATTTTAGGAATACCGAATCGTCATCAACCAAAAAAATTTTTATTTTATTGTCTTTTCTCATAGCTTATCTTTTTAAATTCTCGAGTTCAAGTTCGAGTTCCTCACAAGCTTGACCGCAAACTTTTTCTAGTTCAGATACCAATTCATCCATTTCTTTAGAAATTTCAAGCGCAAAAGCATACTCCTGGATTTTTTTTGCAATTTTTTCTATATCAGGACTTATACCCATTATCGAAAATGATGGTAACATTTTATGAATTGCTGCCTGTATCGATTTCCAATCTTTAGCTATAAGACTTTTTCTTATTGTGACAATCAAGGGTGGTGTTTGTTTCAGATATGCATTTATCATTTCTGTCATTAAAACAGGATTCGATTTTGTCAACTTAATGAGATAATTCATGTCTACATATTTAATTTTTTTCATATCTACATTTTGCCCCGTTTTATGCTCAATTATTAATATTGGTTTTTTCGAGAATGCAATCAATTTACTGTAAAGCAATCTTTCGTCTACAGGTTTTGCCATATAGTCATTCATTCCTACTGCTTTGCATTTTTCGACATCTACAGTTGTTACATCTGCCGTTAAAGCAATTATCGGAATTTGAGATTTCATCGTATTACGAATATATTCTGTAGCCTCAAAACCATCCATCTCGGGCATTTGTAAATCCATCAGAATAATATCATACGTTTTGGTTCTTAACTTTTCGATAGCCAATTTTCCATTTGCAGTAATATCACATTCAAAACCAAAATCGTCTAACAAAGTTTTCATCAATAGTTGGTTAAGTTCCATATCCTCAACAACCAATATCTTTGTGTCCTTAATCTCTCTGCTCAACTCTATAATTTCGGGCTCTAAAACAGCCTCGGCAGTTGTTTTTTGGAAATCAAGAACAAAACTAAAAGTAGCTCCTTTATTGATTTCGCTTTTAACCTCAATAGTTCCTCCTTGAGATTCTACCAATTGTTTTGCAATAGCCAGACCTAATCCAGTACCACCATATATCTTTGAAGAACCAGAATAAGCTTGTTGGAAATTTTCGAATATTTTTTCCATCTTATCAGCTGGAACTCCAATTCCAGAATCAGAAACAGAAAACTCAATAGATACCTTTTCGTCATCTTGCGTAAGCAACTGTACACTCACGACAATCATTCCTTTATTTGTAAACTTGACTGCATTACTTACTAGATTCAAAACAATCTGATGCAGCCTTGTAGGATCTCCTACCAGTACTTCAGGAATTCTTTTATCATAATTTGTAATTAGCTTTAAGTTTTTTTCCTGAAATTTTGTTTCAAACAAATGCAACATAGCTGTTACAGACAATGCTAGTTTAAAAGGTGTTTTTTCGGAAAACCATTTTCCCAGCATCAACTTTTGCTAAATCCAGAATATCATTTATTAATACAATTAAAGCATCTCCACTAATTTTTATAGCAGTTAAATATTCTTTTTGCTTTGCAGTTAATTCCGTTTTTAGCACCACTTTGGTAAACCCAATAATTGCATTCATTGGTGTTCTAATCTCGTGGCTCATATTCGATAAGAATTGCTGCTTTGATTTTACAGCATCTTCAGCTGTTTTTGTGGCATCTTCCGCTATTTTGGTAGCCTTTTCGGCAATAACTTTTGCTTCTCGCAATTCGTATTCTATTGCTTTTTGTTTTTCGATACTTCTTGCCATAAGTATAGCCCCGAGTACATTCTCATCTTTATCCTTGTACACAAATCCATTAAATAAAACATCCTTTTCTTTATGATCTGTAATCGTTAACTCATAATCATTAATATAGCCTATCTTAAATATTTGTTTACAAACTGCTTTTACTTTTTTAGGATCTGTAAAATAATCAAAACAAAAACTTCCTAAAATTGTTTTTCTGTCCTTACCTGCAATATCAATAAAGACCTGATTTGTATCTGTAATTTTTCCTGTTTGATCAATAACAATTATAGAATTTAAATTAGCTTCTATCAAGCTACGCGCATAACTATTTTCTTGTTTATTCTTGGATTCCATTGTTATTCGTTTATCGAATTTTAATTTTCAATTTTCTTAACTGAATTAGGTTGTTTTTCCAATAGGAACCACTTTTACTTTAAGTGGTTGTGTTTTTTAAAGATATTTTATATAGAATAGTCTCTTTACTAAACTCTAAAACAAGAGCATTCAAACCAAGTCTGTGTAACTCCGTTTTGATTAGTAATTTATAGTAAGAACCAATAGTATATTTATAGAGAACATCAAAAAAAATCCTATTTAACGTAGTCAAAAGTGATTATTTTATTCTACACCTTATTGTATAATAAGTAAAAGAAGTTATACAATTCCGACATTTTCAAGGGCAATCCTTTTTTTGTCTTTAAGTTGTTTGAAGAAACTTGGGGTAAGACCCGTTACTTTTTTAAATTGTTGGGATAAATGAGATACGCTGCTATAATTAAGCATATAAGAAATTTGCGTAAGATTTAGTTCATCATACAGCAACAATTCTTTAACGCGTTCTATTTTATGGGCAATGATAAAATGTTCAATTGTAATTCCTTTTACTTCCGAAAAAATCTTGGCTATATGCGTATATTCCATACCCATTTTTTCACTGATGTATTCGGAGTAATTTACTTTGGGTAGCTCATCTGTATAATGGACCATTTCGACAATTATGTTTTTAATTTTTTCAATTAAAACTGCCTTTTTATCGTCCATTAACTCTAATCCTGCCTTTAATAAGATTATTTTAAGTTCATCGCGAATATCGGGAGATAAATCTCCTATTATTTCTACCAATCCTAAATCTACAATAACACATTGTAGGCCAAGGTTTTCTAATGCATCTTTTACCACCATTTTACAGCGGAGGCTTACCATATATTTTATATAGAGTTTCATTTCTTATTTACTTATATGATAATTAGCAATTATCTTTTTAATTAATCTTCATAACCGCTTTTTATAATGGTCGAAATCATCTTAAATTGTACATTGGCATTAAAGCTATGCTTTGCATGTGCTGGAATTACAATCCCCTGTCCAAGATTTAACTTATGAGGTTTGTCATTAATTATTATTTCTGCAGTTCCATCAATGATCTGAATATAATTATCAAAAGGAGAAATTTTTTCGGCTAGTTCTTCACCCGCGTCAAATGATGATGCTGTAATATTTCCAGTCGTCTTCTTAATAATCGTTTTACTTAAAACGGCATTAGGAATATACTGTATAATTTCAACAATAATATGTGATTTACCTTTTTCAATTTCAAAACTATTCATCTGTATATTAGGTGAGTATTAATTTACTAATTCAATTTTCGTAATAAACGAGCGTATTGAAAAAAAAATTCCCCACGAAACAAAGATGACGTTTTAAATCGGTTAAGCGTTGTACAATTATTAAAAATTATTATATAATTCCGAACTTCAAAATAATCCACACAAAGATACATAACTCATTAATTATCAAAACCATAAATCATCACAATTCAAATAAGAAGCCTATTGTTTTCTATTTTATTATTATTTAGATTTAATCCTCTAAACAAGAATTAAATCTACATCAGAACAACTTAATAAAAACTTATAAAAAATTAAGCTCTATTTTTGTAATGCAAAGTAAGGATATCATCATTTTATTCTTAATGCTAAATTGGATTAAAACCTCTTTATGAAACAATTAATTCTAACCCTTTATTTACTTATCGGAATGTCCAATTCTCAATACGCTCAAAAAGTTATTCCTTTATATAATGGAAAAGTACCAAACTCCAAAGAAATTGCAGACCTAACAGACTCAATTATGGTTTATGATACTGGAGCAAAAAAAATTACGGTAATTACTAGAGTCGCTACTCCTGATCTCGCTGTTTTTCTTCCCGAAAAAAATAAAGCTACAGGGATTGCTGTGATTATCTGCCCTGGCGGTGGTTACTCTGGTGTAGCAATTGATCATGAAGGTTATGCTATTGCCAAAAAACTAAACGAAAGTGGAATTGCAGGATTTGTATTAAAGTACCGTTTACCAATTGCAAAATTTGTCGAAAACAAAGAAATAGTTCCTTTGCAAGATGCGCAACGGGCTATCGAGTTGGTAAGAGAAAATGCCAAGGAATGGGGAATAAATCCAAACAAAATTGGAATTCAGGGTAGTTCTGCCGGAGGACATTTGGCCGCCACAGCAGGTACACATTATACCAAATCATATATCGACAATCCGTTAAAAACCAATTTACGTCCCGACTTTATGATTCTTACTTACCCTGTTATTAGTATGACGAATAATTTAACGCATAAGGGTTCACGAAATAATTTACTTGGCAAAGATGCATCAGCTGAAGAAATTAAAGAATACTCGAATGAATTACATGTAACACCAAATACTCCTCCTTCGTTTATTACTCATGCCATAGATGATCCTGATGTTATAGTACAAAACTCGCTTGTATTTATTGCTGCTTTGCAAAAAAACAAAGTCCCAGTAGAATCTTTCTTTTATGCCAAAGGTGGTCATGGTTTCGGCATGGACAATCCTACCAGCGATGTACAATGGATTGATAACTGTATTAATTGGATTTTGAAAACCAATAAAAAATAACCTCCTCAATAATTTAGACGAAAATAAAAGCTAGACGAATTAGTCGTTTAAAGTTTAATCCCAAAAAATCTAACAACAACGCATGGAAACCTCAACCATTTGGTCTACAAATACGATTCATAAAGATTTGCTTGAAGCAAAAGAACTACTATACGATACTTGCAACTTAGAATGTTCGCAACCTATAGCCGAAGCAGAAAGTACCGATTATGGTGCTTATACTTTTAAAATAAACAATCAGGCTGTTATATACCGTGTGGCAAAAATTACCCCAACAAAAGTGGGACAATTTGTTACGTTGTGGAAAAGAAGCCCAAAAGGCCCTATTGCCCCTTTTGAGATTACAGATGCTATCGATTTTTTTATTGTAAGCACTAGAAACGGTTCTCATTTCGGGCAATTTATTTTTCCGAAATCGATACTACACCAAAAAGGAATTTTATCTGATGATAAGAAAGAAGGCAAACGTGCCATTCGTTTATATCCGCCTTGGGACAGTACAACAAGTAAACAAGCACAGAAAACACAACAATGGCAATTAGGCTATTTTGTAACTATACCTATCAATAAACCAGCTGATTTAGATTTAATAAAAAAATTGATTCCTTAAAAAATAAATCATATTTTAGCTAATGCTTAAAACTTAGATTATCTTTTTGGGGTATTCTAAAAAAACATGTAACACATAGAAACATAGATTTTATTTATAAAAAAGAAGACAAAAAAAAGCGTCTTTCTTTTACATAGATAGCTATGTGCCTTTTAAATAAGTGAAACGTCTGTTTTTGGTTTACAAAATCTATGTTTCTATGTGTTAATAATAATCTCAATAGTTTTAAGATAATACAAAACCAATTATTAATACTAAAAACGATAACCATGACAGGAATAGAAAGCTTAGGAACATTTATAATAGCAGCAACAATTGTAGTTATTACTCCAGGAATCGACACTATCATGGTATTAACAAGAAGTATTTCACTTGGCAAGAAAGCAGGATTATATTCGGCATTAGGTGTTAGTTTAGGGTTAATTGTACATACGCTTGCCGCTACATTTGGGCTTTCGCTTATTCTGGCACAATCGGCTCTGGCATTTAGCATAGTTAAATATTTAGGAGCTGCTTATTTATTTTATTTGGGTTATAAATCGCTTACAGCAAAAGTTAATCAAACAGAAATAAAATCTATTGAAGTTAAGAATACTGCCAACAGAAAGTTATTTTTTACTGCACTTTTAAGCGATGTTTTAAATCCTAAAATTGCAATTTTCTTCTTAGCGTTTTTACCTCAATTTGTAAAAACCTCTGAGATAAACAATCCTATTCCTTACCTATTATTAGGGTTCATCATCTTTATCATAACCTTAATATGGTGTTCGTTTTTGGCATTAATGGGAAGTAACGTTGCAACTCTTTTTAATAAAAACAAAAATGCCGAAAGCCGATTAAACAAAATGACTGGAGTTGTTTTCATCTTACTTGGCTTAAAAGTAGCTTTTACAAAAAGATAAAAGAGCAATGACTAAAACTCATTAATTATATTTTTTACAAAAAAAACACAATACTAAATGCCTGAAGTAATTCTGGCACTATCAAACATATGAATACCGATTACACAAAATTAGACAATCCTGCTTGGTATTCTTTATCCGAAACGCACCAAGAATTTTCAATAAATTACAATAACATCAAATTTTACAATCATGATTATTGTCCATTCGGTGGATTTATAATGCCTGAAAACATTTCTGAATCTATTGATGAATATTCTGAATTAACAGATGGTTTTTTTGTTGTTGGCGAAAAACCTCAACTTTCAAATCGACTTGAATTGAAAAACGAATTGGTTTGTTTACAAATGATTCTCAATAACCGAATAGATGCTGAGATAAAAGAAAACATTGTTGCTCTTACAACTAGCGAACACATTGACGCTTTATTTAAATTGGTTAATTTGGTTCAACCTGGTTATTTTAAAAGAAAAACAGCTCTATTAGGCAATTATTTTGGAATATTTAAAGACAATAAACTCATTTCAGTTACAGGCGAACGCATGAAAATGAATGATTTTACAGAAGTAAGTGCAATCGTTACTCATCCTGAGCACACGGGAAAAGGATACGCCAAACAATTAATTGCCCATGCAGTAAATACTATTTTTAACCAAAACAAAATACCTTATTTACATGTAGTCGAAAGTAATATTGGTGCCATTAAACTATACGAAAAATTAGGATTCTCGACCAGACGCAAAATGAGTCTTTGGCATATTTCTAAGTAAAAAAAATCAATCATATGACAAATACGTTTAGACATGGAGCTGTTGGTGCATTACTTGATGTGTATGAGGGAACGATCAAAGATTTACAACAAACTATTTCGGACATTTCTGATGCTGAACTTATAACTATTGTAGATAACCAAACAACAGATGATAGTTGCAAATCAATCCAGACCATTTTATCTCACGTTGTTTGTTCTGGTTATGCTTATGCTATTTACATTCGAAGATTTAAAGGGGAATCGATAGATTTTCGAGATGAAATATTTCATACTTCTATACATGATTATACTAATCATTTAAATGATTCCTTTGTTTTTATGGTGGATTCCTTTAAAGACATAAACGACAATCAGCTTGAAGAATCTGATAACGCTAAAAAACTAAAAACTTCTTGGGGGCAAATTTACGATATCGAACAAATCATGGAACATGCCATTGTGCACGTCTTGAGACACCGCCGCCAAATCGAAAAATATAAAATAATAGTCCGTAATATAGAATAAGATAGCCTAGAATGCCCGTTGCTCTATTCGTAAATACCCATTATATGAAAAATTCATTCTACCTCTTTATCTTCCTAACATTTGCCGTTTCAAATTTTGCTCAAACAAAAAGGAAGCAAACTACAACTGAGAATCAACCAATCGTTCTTGGGATTACAGATAAACTAAAATCGGCAGAACTTGGCGAAACAAGAACAATAAACATATACTTACCTCAAGGATACAACAAAAAAGATACTCTAAAATATCCTGTTATCTACATCCTCGATGGTGGTGTCGAAGAAGATTTTATTCATATTACAGGAATCGTTCGATTTAATACTGAAGAATGGATTGCTCGATTCCCAAAATCTATTGTCGTTGGAATTGAAAACACCAACCGAAGACGTGATTTTACTTTTAGCGTTCCTAATATAGATTTTGTTGAAAAAATAGGATTTAAAAAAGAAAACTTCCCTCAATATGGTGGATCCGATAAATACATTGCTTTTCTTGAAAAAGAATTACAACCTTATATTGATAAAAAATTCAATACAAATAATCACAAAACGGTTATCGGTGAATCATTGGCAGGGCTATTGGCTACTGAAATATTATTAAAACATCGTAATTTATTCGATAGCTACATAATAATCGCACCTAGTTTATGGTGGGGAGACCAATCCTTGCTAGCCGAAGCACCTAACTTACTTAAAGCAAAAAACAACAAGCCAGTACAAGTATATGTTGCTGCCTGTAACAAGGAAGAAGATAAAACCATGTATGATGTTACTGTATCTTTAAGTGAAATACTCAAGCAAAATAACGAAAAGGACACCAAAGTTTATTATGATTATATTCAAAACGAAATACACTCAACTGTAATACATCAAGCAGTTTACAATGGTTTTAAAGTATTTTATCCAAAAACTATTTACGAGAAATAAGCCAAAAGATTAATTGTACCAAATACACCAACAACCTTTATATTAACACAAAAACAAAATGAAACATATTACTCTTTTCTTTTTATTATTTCTAAGCTCAAATGTATTTTCACAATCAACCGAAGACTTATTAAAATTTAGCTATGAAATGTACAAAGACTATAAAAAACCTAGTCTCGAAAAAGTAAAATCAGTTACATATAATCCTGACATAACTTTCATTAAATCAAAATACAGTAAAGATAACTTGGTTACTTATATCGATTTTTTTATTACAAACGCAAAAATCGCATTAGAACAAAAAGATAAAAACCATCTCAATGTTTTATTAAATTCTGATTTCCCAATCTATTATCAGGAAGAATTGTTTGGCATCGTTAGCTTAAAGAGCACCAATAGTGAACTAAAAGACTCCAAAAACAAAGAAATTAAAATGGGAAATTCCAATGCTAATAGCATGGGAGGAAAAATAAAAGAAAATTCTAATTCTGAATTTGAATATAGAAGTATCGAAAACCAAACTGTTGCTTTTACTAATAATGTAAATCTAAAAGGTACTATTACTTATGAGTTATCAATTCTTACTGATTATTCTATTCAGAAATTAACGAAACAGGATACTGGAAAAACTATCGTCTTAAACCATCTAAAATATGAAGTTGTAGAAATAATTGGTAACAAGATTATTCTAAAAAAACTTTATGATTTTAAATATGACGGAAATATTAAAATATTATTATTTGACAAAAATAAAAACCTAATAGTATCTGATGATGGGAACAGAGCTCAAAATTCACTTATTTGGACAGGAAAAATGGATAGTACTTATTATAATTTTATATCAAAAAACCCAAATGCTTCTTTTGATGAATTTAAGAAATATATCAAACTTGAAAATATAATGCCTAAAAATCCAGAATACATCATAATTACAGCAATTTCAAATTTGAATGATGAATTTATTATTTATGAACCTGAATATAATGCCTCTAAAGAATTTAAAGTAAAATTATAATTTACTCCATTATAAAATAAATTATCACAACCAATAAATTTAAAGATCATGACCGAAGATCAAGAATACATATACGACTCATTAGTAAACCAAATCAAAATGGGATTTTTTCCTGTTGATGAAATTAAAGATATGATTTGGGAACAAGTGGAAGATGAAGGAATGGAAGATGATATCTCAGAAAAATGGGTAAACCAAACTATCGATACCGAATTTAAAAAACACCAAGAAGCAAGTAAAGGTTGGAAATCACCAACAGATACCGAACGACTTGTAAAAGCTTTTAATGAGTTGAGCAAATCAAACATCATCGCGTTGCATAATGCAGGTTACACCACCAGCGAAGGCGAATATGAAGTTGTTGAGATAGAAATAGAATTAAGAAAACAACAAGTACAATCAGATGGATATTGTTTTTACCACCAGCAGGATTTAGAAAGAGCTATTGATCCTGATAGCAGAAACTTAATGATAGCGTTCCAAAAAATTGACAATTCAGATGATACAGTTACAATAGAAGTAGGCAAAAAAGTAACAGAGAAACTAAAAAATAATGGCTTTGAAGTCATTTGGAATGGAACTGCTCTAACCAAAATAGAGATTCCGAATTTTGATTGGCAGAAAGTTTATAGTGAATCTGATGAAGATTTACTAAATCATAATAGAGTGTTGCCTTTTATGGTATTGTAATTCTGTTAGCCCCCTTATAGTCTTTGTCAAAGTTCAAAACTTTGACAAAGATACACGCGTATTACAGTTTGCGCAAAGTAGTACCTTATCTTCCTTTTCTCAAAATAACAAGATTGGGGTTATTTTATGTGTAAACCTATATTACGTAGACACACTGCGGTGCATCGCTACAGAAAACCTTTGAATCTCAAAAATGCCTACCTCTTTTTTTACAAAAACATTAACATTACACTTATTCTTACAAGCATAAAATCATATTATATTTGACTCATCTTTTTATAACTTATATAAAGATTAAATCATCAACATTCAAAAAAAAACAAACAAAATGACAAAAGTAATCACTATTCTAACTATTGCTCTATTTAGTATAGGTGTTAGTGCTCAAGAAGCTAATCCTACTGCTAAAAAAGAATCTACAACAAAAACGATGAGCAAGGCCGACATTGAAAAATGCAAAGCTAAATGTAAAGCTGATGGAAAAAAATATGACAAAGACATGGCTAAAAAAGACGCCAAAAAATGTTGCTCTAAAAAGTAATCCTTTTTAAATCCACAAAAAAAGCTTCAGTTACCTGAAGCTTTTTTTGTATCTCATTCTTTGACACATTTTATTTAACTCGAACACTCCACTCAAAATCCATTTCGGATACTTGAATTCCCTTTTCATCGGTTCCTATAGATTTTCATCCAAAAGGTTTGCCCCTCTCCAGTTTCAATTGTTCTTTGTATCGCCTCGGCTATTAAATGACCGTCATTGCATACGAATGTTATACGCCCAGTTGCTTTTTTGGTGAAGTTTCCTTTATTATTGGCTACAAGCATCGAAATCTTACGTCCGCTTTTTTTAATTGCCGATATTTACCAATGCTCCTGTCGTAAGCTCAGCAGCCATCGCTTGTACTGCAAAATACATAGAATTGAATGGATTCTGATTTATCCAACGGTGCTTTACCGTTACGACGCATTTATTCTCGTCAATTTATTTTACACGTACCCCACAAATAAAGGCCGATGGTAATTTGAATAATACAAATTTGTTGAGTTTAGAAACTGAAATTGCCATTAGATTTATTTTTTTATGTAAAAATACAAAAAAACTATGCACGCACAATAAATTGTTTTCACTTTGAAAGATTATCAATAAATACTACTACTCACACTGATTTCCAGTGCTTTTTTTGGTGATTCATTTTTTAAACTTGTTAAAATTTTGTTAATAATTAGTACTATGCAAAACAAGATACTGTCTTTTAGCCATATATTTGTATAAGAAATTACTATATACTTTTAATCATGGAAACAACAACACCACTAATCATGGAAACATCATCAGAAAGAAACACAGCAACGTTTACTCATTTGAGTACATTAACTCAATATTTTATTCCATTTGGGAATTATACTCTTCCCAACATTAATATGGTCAAGTAAAAAAGACAAATCAGAATTTGTGAATCATCATGGTAAACAAGCTTTAAACTTTCAATTGAGTTTGTTGCTTTACACTTTGATTCTTGCCTTAATTGCTATTCCAATTTTTGTTTTTGTAATCTTCAAGAACATTCCGATGGATGTAGTTATTAATGATAATGATTTCACTATGAATAATTTTAACCTTAGTGACAATATCGGAATCTTGAGTGTAGGAGTATTGGCAATATTAATTTTTGGAATGCTAAAGGTAGTTGAGTTCTTTTTAATTATTTATGCTTCAATAAAAGCTTCAAACGGAGAATCTTTATAAATATCCGCTTACGATTCCTTTTATTAAGTAATATTTATCCTTAGGCTCATCTCATGATGACAAGATAAATAGTTAAAAGTTATATACAATATAGGAGTCTAGCCCTGATAGAAGCGGCATCCTTTTTCTGGCTCTTTTTGCCAGAAAAAGATATAGCGGAGAGCAGGAAATAGCTTCAAAAAAAAATCATCAATCAATCACAATCAATCACAATCAATCATCGATCAAAAAACGAATCGTCAATCAATAAACAAAACAAAATGAAATTATGAACATTGAAAACACAAAAGCACAGATGCGCAAAGGTGTTCTTGAGTTTTGTATCTTTTATTTATCTGTACTGAAAGAAAAAGATGCTTATACATCGGAAATATTAGACACTTTGAAAAACGCAAAATTACTGGTTGTAGAGGGAACTATTTATCCATTATTAACCAGATTAAAAAACGACGGTTTACTTAATTATCGCTGGGAAGAATCGACTTCGGGACCACCACGAAAATATTATGGATTAACTGAAATAGGCCAAACATTTTTAAACAAACTAAATGGTACCTGGAATGAACTTTCGGATGCTGTAACACTAATCACCAATCAAAAACAATAGTCATGAACAAAACTGTAAATATTAACTTAGGAGGCATGTTCTTTCACATAGATGAAGATGCATACTTGAAACTGACGCGCTATTTTGACGCTATAAAACGTTCTTTGGGTAACTCATCTGGTAAAGACGAAATTATTAAAGACATTGAAATGCGTGTATCGGAATTATTAACCGAGAAACAAAAAAGTGAAAAACACGTTGTGGGTTTAAAAGATGTGGATGAGGTTATTGCAGTAATGGGACAACCTGAAGACTACATTCTAGAAGAAGAAGCTAATTCATCTAATCAATCATTTAGCGACTCTGGAACTAGAAAAACCAAAAAATTATACCGTGATAAAGAAAAAGGTATGATTGGTGGTGTAGCAACAGGTTTGGGGCATTATTTTGGAATAGACGCTGTTTGGTTAAAAATCATGTTCTTGATATTTGTTTTTGCTGGATTTGGAACTGGAATCGTAGCTTATATCGTTTTATGGATTGTAACTCCAGAAGCTGTAACAACTTCGGAAAAACTAGAAATGACTGGTGAGCCTGTTACAATTTCGAATATCGAAAAAAAAGTACGTGAAGAGATTGAGTCTCTTTCGGATAAATTCAAAAATGCTGATTACGACAAAATGGGAAACCAGGTAAAGTCAGGTGCTGAAAGAATTGGAAGCAGTTTTAGTGATTTCATTATGACTGTCTTTAAAATCTTTGCTAAGTTTTTAGGGATTATTTTAATCATCTCAGGAATAACTGTATTGCTATTTTTACTAATCGGAGTTTTTACTCTAGGAACGAATCTTTTTATTGAATTTCCTTGGCAAAACTTTGTAGATGCAGGAAACTTTACTGACTACCCTATCTGGATGTTTGGTTTATTAATGTTCTTTGCTATTGGGATTCCATTTTTCTTTATGACCCTATTAGGTTTTAAACTATTGGCTCCAAATATGAAATCCATAGGTAATATTGCAAAATACACCTTACTTGCAATTTGGATCATTGCAATGGCATTAGCAATAAGCATTGGAATAAAACAAGCAACGGAGGTTTCTTATGAAAACAAAACAGTACAAAAATACCCCATAAACATTAAAACTACCGATACTCTTTTTGTAAAGTTTAAGTATAATGATTATTATGCTAAAGACTTAAATCATCGCAATGATTTTGAATTTGTACAAGACTCTGCAAACAACCAATTGATATATTCTACCAACATAAGTTTGCATGTATTACATACTGACGAAAAAACAGCTTACATTCAAATCGAAAAAAATGCCAGAGGAAAATCTTTTATAGATGCTAAAGAAAGAGCTAATAAAATAAATTATAAATTTGAAATAAAAGGAAATCAACTAATACTTGACAACTATCTTTTAACCGATGTTAAAAACAAATTCAGAGATCAAGAAGTAAACATATACTTATACTTACCTGAAGGTCAATTACTAAAACCAGACGCTTCTGTAGAAGATTATGATGAATCTGATGATAATTACTTTAATTTGCATTTTAGTTCTGACGATTATATCTATAAAGCAGGTAGTTCTAAAATTAAATGTTTAAACTGCCCTATATCAGAAAATGAATTTGATGATGTAGAAAACAATGATGATACCGACCCCAACCCGAACGATACTATTAATGAAGTTTCGGTTAAAATAAATGGGAAAGAAGTTCTGAACGGGAAGAAAACTTCAGGACATTTAACTACAGATAAAAACGGAGTTATAATTAAAATTAACTAATCATGATTAAGATAATTATTTGTTTTACCAAGTTTATAGTTGTTGCTTTAACAGCTTTGTTATTTGCTTCTTGTAATTTTTCGAACAGTTTAAAATCGATTAATGGAAGCGGAAATGTTGTTACTGAAAAACGAGATATTCAGGGAAGTTTTGAGAATGTAACTGTTAGCAATGCTATCGATCTTGTAATTGAACAATCAGACAAAACAGAAATTACTGTAGAAGCTGATGATAACTTAATAAATAAAATATCTACTAAAATAGAAGGAAACACTTTAGTAATTAAATGTGACTATAATTCTTTTAACAACATAAAATCTAAAAGAGTTATTGTAAAAATGCCAAGCATTACTAACATAAAAGCTTCGAGCGCATCAACTGTAAAAAGCATAAATATTATAAGAGGAGAAGATATTAATTTGGATGCATCAAGTGCTGCAACTATGAATGTAAATATAGAATCGGATGCTGTTACCTGCGAAACAAGCAGCGCTAGTAATATAACTATTGAAGGGAAAGCATTAAAATTAAATGCATCTGCTTCTAGCGGAAGCGGTATTGATGCAAAGAGAATGTTAGCAAATGATATTGATGCACAAGCTTCCAGCGGCGCTTCAATATATGTACATCCTATTTTAAGTTTAAAAGCAAAAGCTAGTAGTGGAGGAAATATTAATTATAACTCCATTCCAAAATCTATCGAAAAGAAATCGAGTTCAGGAGGAAGCATCGATCAGGAGTAATACTTAAATAGTCCTTAAAATTACATTAATCATCCATCGAAAGTGGATGATTTTTTTATATTTGTAAAAAACTAAATTTAATGAAAAAATACACGCTAGTGCTTCTACTTTTAGTTGCCTCAACAACAACTTTCGCACAAAAAAAGGAAAAGATTCAAAAGGATCTAAAACGGTGACCATCGCATCCAAAGAAATAGGTGAATTCAATAGTCTTGAAGTTAATGACAATCTTGAAGTCTACTTGGAGCGTGGAGAAAAAAATGAAATAAAAATCGAAGCCGACGATAATCTCCATGAAATTATTGGAATGGATTTAAACGGTCAAGCACTTAGAATTTACACATCTAAAGAAGCAAGCATCTTTAAAAAACTAATTGTAAGAGTGACTTACACAGAAGGATTTAACTAAAGTTATTGCAAAAAACACTACCGTGGTAAATGCAATTCAGGAACTTCAACTTGACGACATCACTTTTAATTCTGTAGATTACTCTAAATTATTCCTGAATGTAAACGCTAAGAAATTCGCTTTGATAGCCGATGACAAATCGAAAACAGAATTAAATTTAAAATCAGAAAACGGGAGTGTACAATTAAGTAAAAACGCAGGTCTGAAAGCATTGGTTGTTGCAACAGATTTTAAATGTGATTTGTATCAAAAAGCAAATGCAGCGATTGAGGGATCTGCTACGAATGGGACTTTAAGGTTAGATAACAACTCTACCTTTACAGGAAATAAATTCACAGTAAAGAATGCTAATATTACTGCCGAAAGTTACTCAACTTGTAGCTTGCTTGCTGAAACTACAATTACCGATTGCAGCCGGTGACAAAGCCGAAGTACAACTTTTAGGAACACCTAGAAAATTGAATTAACTCGTTTTACGGAAGAAGCTAAATTGATTAAAAGATCGAAATAAATAGATTTATAACCGTATCAAAATCATAAAAAAAGTCCCAATCGATATAAGATTGGGACTTTTTTTTATAAAGAACAAAAAACTAATTAGTCTTTCGAAGCCAAATATCTTTTTCAGCATCCAAAGCAGCCATACATCCTGTACCTGCCGCAGTAATTGCCTGACGGTACACATGATCTGCAGCATCTCCTGCTACAAAAACACCTGCAACATTGGTATTAGATGTTCCTGGAGTATTGATTATATACCCTGTTTCATCAAGCGTTAAATAGCTTTTAAAAATATCTGTGTTTGGTTATTTCTATGCCCAATTGCTACGAAAAATCCAGTTGCTGGAATATCAAAAACTTCACCTGTAGTTTTATTTTTTGCTTTTACAGCAGTAACTACTTGTTCGTCTCCTATCACTTCAACTGTATCGTGATTCATTAAAATTTCGATATTCTCCGTTTTACCGAACACGCTCTTCCATAATCTTTGAAGCTCTAAATTTCTCACTTCTTACCAACATCGTTACTTTTTTACAAAGTTTAGATAAGTAATGCGCTTCTTCACAAGCTGAATCTCCTGCACCAACAATAACAACTTCTTGATTTCTATAAAAGAACCCGTCACAAACAGCACAAGCAGAAACTCCACCTCCCATTTTTAAATAATGTTGTTCTGATGGTAAACCTAGATATTTAGCAGATGCTCCAGTAGAAATAATTACTGTTTCGCAATGTAATTCGATAGTATCATTAATCCATACTTTATGAATATCTCCAGAGAAATCTACTTTTGTTGCCCAGCCATCACGGATATCGGCACCAAAGCGTTCCGCTTGCTTTTGCAATTGTATCATCATTTCTGGTCCTGTAACTCCATCAACGTATCCTGGGAAATTTTCTACTTCGTTTGTAGTTGTTAATTGTCCTCCAGGTTGCATTCCTTGGTATAAAATTGGATTCATATTAGCTCTGGCGGCATATATAGCAGCGGTATAACCTGCTGGTCCAGAACCTATAATTAGGCATTTAATTTTTTCAATTGTATCTGACATAATTTTATTTTTTTCTGAAATACAAATGTATACTTTATTATAAAAATTTGCGCCTTAAATAAATCCTAAATAACTATATCAAAATAAATTTTATTTATTTTGCAAAATAGTTTTGACAACTAGAATATTTGTGTATCTTTTGCACCCGCTTACGGGGTGTAGCGTAGCCCGGTTATCGCGCCTGCTTTGGGAGCAGGAGGCCGCAGGTTCGAATCCTGCCACCCCGACTAAAGAGCCTTTCAAAGGCAGTCAAAACCCCTTAAATCATTCGATTTAAGGGGTTTTTCTATTTATTCAACTCCAAAATGTTCAATTTATATCAAAGAAAATGGGACCTATTCGGCTACCCCTTTTCTTTTAACTTTGAGTCCCAAAAATCATTTTAATACCATCGTTTTCAGTCTGTTGTGCTCAAATTTTAACATTTGATGCTTCTCTGAGTATGCCGGTTTTCGAGCAGAAATCCAGGTTTCTTGAGACCCATTTAATGTGCAAATGATTTGAACATTAAATTTTTGAGATATGAAAACAGCTACAACAACATTTGGGGTGCTCTTTTATTTAAAGACACAAAAGACCTCCATGCAAGGCAAGGCGCCGATATGCGCGAGGGTTACTGTAAATGGAAAACGCACTGAGATTTCCGTAAAGCGTTCTGTGAACGTAAATGAATGGGATGAAAGAAAAGGTATGGCAAAGGGAAGCCGTAAAGAAACAGTTGAACTCAACATGTACCTTAATCAGTTTAAGGCAAAGATCATAAATACGTATCAGCAGATGGTACTGAATGATGATGCGATAGACGGTCCAGCAATCCGTGACAAGGTATTGGGCACTGACCATCTATTACCTACATTGGTATCACTGATAGAATATCATAATGAGCAACAGGAAAATAAATTGGCTCCCGGAACCATGAAAAACTACTATACAACACAGAGGTATATAGAAAAATTTCTTAGGGAGAAATATTACAGGAATGATATTATCCTTTCACAACTTACTTTATAAATTTATTCTGGACTTTGAACGCTACCTTTTTAATTATGTTCCCAAGGACCACCAAAAGCCGCTTAACAATAACGGAATAATGAAGCATATTGAAAGGCTGCGCAAAATGATAAATATGGCTGTTAAGTTGGATTGGTTGTC
>NZ_JBXBAV010000064.1:0-5533 GCF_056783245.1 Flavobacterium sp. TC780
ATGTTAACCTACTTGGTTCGTTACGTATTGCTAAGGTTAATACATGCTCCTGTTGTTAGGGAGGCAGCACCTGGTATTCGTATGTAGAAGATGTTATGTATCATATAAACACCGAGCTTGATTACCCTAAAATGGTCAAATTATTCAATGAAGGATTTCAGAGTACTGTTAGAAGAAAGAGAGGAAAAGTAATGATAACTTACGATACTGTTACTGTAGGTTTTGCTCCTGGTGGTGTAGTGGTAGTATGGTTACAGAACGGGGGCAGACAAGTAGAAATAGGACGTTATCAAGGTAACAAAGTAGTAATAAGTTCCAAAGAAATTGCCTCGCTGGATAGCCACGAACGTTTGTTGTTTGACCCTATAGATAGAAGAACAAAAAGCCAAAAAAACCCTAAAATTATAGCTCCAGAGGTGCAGGAGGCAAATAAAAACAAACCGATCCCTTATGGACTTTGGGACAGCTACCGCATAAAATATAATTGGCGACCTACTTTTGTATTTGTAAAGAAGGAAAAATGAATGATATTCTTTATCATTTGATATGTTTAATGGTGAGGCTGAAACCTTATTGGATGACGAAATTATTGAGAATGTTTACAAAAGAAGAGCAATACCCAAAGGCTTGTATAATGGGTGGTGGGATAAAGTAGGGCAAGGTTATGGCGGAAATATCTACTTTGATGAGAAAGAAGTTTTTGCAGCTTTTAAAGAGTTACACAAAAAGAATCCAGAAGCAAATATCGATTTAGAGATTAAAATAAATCCAGGTAGTGAATATTTAGGAATAACACTAAAAAACGGAATTGGTAACATACCACTACAGAAAAGCAAAATGAAAGTTTATGAATCACGTTCATTAACAAAAGAATATAAATACAATTGGCGTCCTGTTTTTGTGTTTGCCGAAGAGGTAAAAAGACCAAATGAAATTAATATTAGACGTAGGATTTTGCAAGAGGTCCTTAAAGATAAAGCATTTATCAATATGCCATTTCAACAAAATTCACCTCCTTTTAGAGATAGGTTTAATTATAAAGAACAGGATACATTCATAAAAGCTACAGATCTAATATTTGAAGAAGATGAAATTGCTAAAACTTTTAGAAGCCTTGATAAACTCAACCCGGGTGCTCCCTAGAAATGGAAATTAAAATAGGTAAAGCTCCTCATTCTTTCAGCATTACTCTCAAGGGCAATGGGAAAGAAATACCTGTAAAATTTATAGCGGATGATTGGAAGTAATATCTTAGAAAAAGGTAAACAAGAATAAACTATGGGAAAAACATTTGTGTACAATACAAGGACAAATAAAGACGAAGAAAAACAAGATGAGCTACGCCTTACTTTTGGGATATTTATTGATAGTATGCTCAACAATAAGAGTATGCACAAAATTAAAAAAACATGAGAAAAAGAGTTCTTTATTTACTACTATTCTTTACAACAAGCTTTCTAACAAGTTCTTGTCAGGAAAAAAAGGAAAACAACAAACAGGTTAATAAACCTAGAATACAAGATACGCTTACTACTATGGAAACAAATTTTAAATGGCAAGAAGGCTTAAGTTGTCCATCAGGATATCCAATACAAGTATATAGAGGGTGGCTTGAAGGCCCACTAGTATCAAATGGAGTAAATGAAGAACCTAATAGTATAACAAGTATATCTGGTTTTGGCACTACTACTGGTATAGGAGATTGGGGCGAAAATTCCTCAGGTATGAGTCAGGGCGTAAAACCAATCCCGCAAAGACTTAACTGTACTTGGTATTCGTATGTAGAAGATGTGATGTATCATATAAACACTGAGCTTGACTACCCTAAAATGGTCAAACTATTTAACGAAGGTTTTCAAGATAGCAATCGAAAAAGAGGAAAAGTGATGACGACTTATAATCATATCACTATTGGTTTCGCTCCTGGTGGTGTAGTGGTGGTATGGTTAAAAGGCGGAGATAAAGATGTAGAAATAGGACGTTATCAAGGTAAAAAAGTGGTAATAAGTTCCAAAGAAATTGCCTCGCTGGATAGTCACGAACGCTTGTTGTTTGACCCTGTAGACAGAGAACGGACCTTAAAAAACCCTAAAATTATAGCTCCAGAGGTGCAGGAGGCGAATAAAAACAAACCCATCCCTTACGGACTTTGGGACAGCTATCGTATAAAATACAGTTGGAAACCTACTTATGGATTTGTAAGAGAAGGAAAAATTTCAGATGATTTATCATTTGATATGTTTAACGGAGAGCGAGAAACATTGTTAGACGAAGAGTTTGTTAAAAATGAATATCATGAAAGAGCAATTCCTAGAGTATTGAGTTTTGCTTGGTGGGATAAAAATGGACAAGGTTATGGAGGATATTTTCTTTTTGATGAAAAAGAAATTTTTGCAGCTTTTATGGAAATGCATAAAAAGAATCCTGAGGCAAATATTGATTTAGAGGTTAAGATTAATCCGGGTAGTACATATTTAGCAGCAACACTAAAAAATGGAATTAGTACCATACCGCTAAAGAAAAGTAAAACAGAAGTTTATGAATCACGGTCATTAACTGAAAAATACAAAAAAGAATAGGGGTTATGGGAAAAACATTTGTATACAATACAGGAACTAGCAAAGACGAAGAAAAACAAGATGAGCTACGTCTTACTTTTGGGATATTTATTGATGGTACACTAAACAATAAAAACAATACAGATAGGCGTACTGAGCATAGTCGTAAAGATATAGAAACTGGTAAAATAGATTATTCTAAAAGTAACAAGACATTGGAAGATGAGGATGATACACACTATAAAAAGATAAAGAATAAAAGACGAATAGAGGAACTTCTTTCAAAAAAAGAAAAAACTCCTGCTGAGGAAATTGAGTTTAAAGCTATTGATGAAAAAGAAAAATATCTTGTAGCCTCGCACAGAGTAGCCCTAAATGAGTTTGGTTTGGACCGTATGGGTACAGATAACAGCTATAGCAATGATTATACCAATGTGGCACGTATGTGGCAATGTTGTGAACAAAAAAAATATGCTATTTATGTACCAGGTATGGGCACAGATAACTTAATGCGTGACAGTCAGGATGGCTTTGCCTTTGGTTCTGGGCAAACGGGTATACGTGCCAGAGTACGTAATGCTTGTGAGCAAATAGCAGATAAGGTATTAGAAGAAATAAAAACGAATCCTAAAAAAGAAATTAAAATTACCCAAATCACGTTAGATGTCTTTGGTTTTAGTCGTGGTGCTGCTACGGCAAGAAACTTGGTTTATGAGGTAAATCTAGACTATAGCTATGCAAAAGCAGTGCAAAAAGAAATTCCTGACGGGGTTGAATATCGAGAACCTGCCTCTAGAAAAGGGGCGCCAATAGCAATGAAAAAATTTCGAACTGCCTTTGTAGATGTCGATAATTACGAGGTAGACAACAGTTATTTAATAGAGGACCAATTGCCAAAAATGGGGCATTTGGGATATAGTTTACTCAAAAAAACAAAACTTGAATTTGAGGATTTAAAAGATATAGAAATTATAGTTCGATTTGTGGGAATTTACGACACTGTTTCGTCTTATTTTGAGCAAAATGATGTAATGGATCACTATGATGATTATGGAAATTTAAAAGATGAAGGAGGTAAATTATTAAAAGAAGCTTGGTCAACACATTTTAATGATGATATTGGCGAGTTACATCTTAATGATTTAACCAAGAAAAAAGATACTGATGGTAAAAACAAACTACTGCTTAACAACTTATACAGTCAAAAAGTAGTTCATTTTACTGCCAAAGATGAACATCGCCAAAATTTTGCGCTTACCCGAATCAATCAAATTCCTGGTAAATATATCGAAAAAAAATTTCCAGGTGTACATTGTGATATTGGTGGAGCATATATGACGGAGAAAGAAGAAATAGATGAAATTGGAACCAGTCTAAAAGATGAAGAAGGAGTTTTTTCTTTTCTAGCTGCACTTATTCCTAGTAGTTTACCAGGATTAAACGCTCTTAGAAGCGATTTGATAAAAAAACATTGGTATAAAGAAGATCAAATAAAAATAAAAAGACAGTGGAAAAGTTTACTTCCATATTATAAACTAACAGGAATTAGGGGTAAGAAAATAGAAGGAACTGACGATGAGTATGAGGGAGTAAAAAAAGAATACAGCTATATTATGTTGCATTTTATGGAAACCTATGCAAGAAGTACCGAAATGGATAAGAATATTAAAGAAAATACAAGTGATAAATTTCCATTAGATGATTTTTTGAAAGGTGTAAAGAGTTATTTAACGCCTTATGCTCTCGATGAAACCAATCAGGTTAAAGAATGGGATTTTATAAGTGATGAAGAAATTGAACAAAAAAGACTCGACAGAATAGAACAACAGAAGTTAGAAACAGAAATAAAGAATATAGAAGAAAAACTAAAAAATCATACTTATGAAATGGAAGGTTTAAAAAAAGTAACTGACAATTTGAGGGTAGAACAGTATATACCAAAAATAGATTTTGGTACTCTTAAAATACCGCAGGAAGTAGTTGCAGAAGAATCAGGAGTAATACCTATAGAATTACCTGAAGTTGTAATTACTGCTTACAATTCTCAAAAAATGCTAAGACAACTAAGAAATGAGTACTTACATTGGTCTTCAACCAGAGACTGGTTTGGGATGCAACCTGATGAAGGTAGAAAAAGACAAATACATTAAAATATGAATTATTTAGATTACCATGTTGTACTTCCAGAACTTGATAAAATAAATGATTTTATGTTTGAAACCGTCACAACCGATTTTTCAAATTTAAAAAAAGTAAAAAAAATAAGTTATATAAGGAAAATTGCAATTACGAGATACAAAAATGATGGAAATGATATGTTGTTTCAGTTATTTTTATCTGAAATACATATTACAAGTAATTTATCTATAGAAAATGTTTTTTTTCTAAAAAAGATAGGATCTGCTTTTGATGAAATTGAAGTAGAAATAAATGATTATGGTAAAATCATCAAAATATTAAATTTTGAAGAACTAAGGAAACGTTGGGAAATTATCCGTGCGAAACTTGCTGTAGATAATGTAGGTTTTGTTGTAGAATCATATCTGCAAGGAATTAGCAATTTATTGAAAGAAGAACGAAAATTAATATCCTTATTTTCTGACTATAAGATGTTTGGTTTGTATTTTTCAAGTTTATATAGAAATTCGTATGATGTTGAGCGAAAAAGAAAAATAATAGATTGTGACAGCACTTTGATAACAGAAAAGTTTTATCCAAAAGATGAAAAATTTGATAGTTATTTAATAGAAGGTATCCCTGTTGAGAATAATGAAAATAGCGATTTTGTAAAATATGAAGGCAGTATAGAATACAGAGATGATCAAATAGAATTGGGAACACTAGAAATAGAAAAAGAAAAATCGACCATTTTGTATAACATTAATAAAACATCACTTTAATGGCAGGTGCTGCCTCCCTAACAACAGGAGCATGTATTAACCTTAGCAATACGTAAAAGTTGAATACACACATAA
>NZ_JBXBAV010000065.1:0-11930 GCF_056783245.1 Flavobacterium sp. TC780
TACGTATTGCTAAGGTTAATACATGCTCCTGTTGTTAGGGAGGCAGCACCTCGGAAAATTAATCCCGAAAATGGAGCGTTACCTTAAAGTGTCCTCCAACGGCTTTACTTGGCTTTCAGATGTCACGGATGCAATTCAAACCTTGACAGCGCAAGCCAAATGCTACCAGATTGTGACAAATCTGTGGGGCACAGCTTATAATAAAATATATTGGTTTTCAAATTATGTAATACTAAAAGTCATGGAAGAAAATAGCAGAACCAACCCGTACAAAGGAGGCAGGCATCCCAAAACAGATCCCGCAGTCCACCGTTATTCCATCAGCCTGAATGCGGAAGAGAATGCCCGATTCCTGTCCCTTTTTGAGCAGTCCGGCATGGATGTAATGGCACACTTCATAACAGCCTGCATTTTCCAAAAGGGCATCAAAACGATCAAGGTTGACAAGACGGCTGTGGAATATTACATGCGCCTGACTGCCTTATTCGGGCAGTTCAGGGCTGTGGGAGTGAATTACAACCAGATCGTAAAAATGCTCAATAGTAACTTTTCCGAGAAGAAAGCCCTTGCGTATCTGTACAAGCTGGAAATGCAGACCGCTGAACTTGTTTTGCTGTCGCAAAAGATAATACAGCTTACGGCGGAATTTGAAGAGAAGCACCTGAAAGAAAGCCCGTAAGATGATAGCGAAAATCTCAAGAGGCGCAAGCTTGTACGGTGCATTGGCCTACAATTACCAAAAAGTAGAGAAAGCGAATGCACAGATTTTATATACCCAGAATATTATCCAAGCTCCTGATGGGAGCTATTCCATGGAACAATTATCCCGTTCTTTTGACCTGCATCTTCTGGCCAACCGAAAAACGGAAAAACCGATACTTCATATCTCGCTGAACCCTGACCCGAAAGACAAGGTAAGCGATGCCGATTTTGAGAATATGGCGCAGGAATATATGAAGCAGATGGGCTACGGGGAACAGCCTTTTGCGGTGTTCAAGCACACCGATATTGACCGCACCCATATCCATATCGTATCGGTCTGCGTGGACGAAGACGGCAGGAAAATATCAGACAAATTTGAAAAAAGGCATTCTATGGCGGTCTGTCGGACACTCGAAAAAGAATACGGACTGATATCGGCGGTTGAAAAAAAAGACAATCCGCAGAGCCCCACATTCAAACCCATAAATTACAAAGAAGGCGATATAAAAAGCCAGATGGCATCGGTGATCCGCCACCTGCCTAAATACTACCAGTTCCAGACTTTCGGGGCGTATAATGCACTGCTTTCCCTTTTTAAGATTACAGCCGAAGAAATCAAGGGCGAATACAACGGAATCCCAAAACAGGGACTTGTGTATTTTGTACTCAATGACAAGGGAGAAAAGGCCAGCAATCCGTTTAAGGCTTCCCTGTTTGGAAAAAGTGCAGGATTGGCACAACTTGAATCCCACTATGGGCAGAGCAGGATAAAACTAAAAAATAATCCTGCCAGAGAATCAGTTAGAGACAGGATCGAATCCGTTATGCAGAATGCTTTAAACGAAACGGAATTAAGAAAAAACTGTTAGAAGAAGGCATTAATGCCGTGGTTCGCAGGAATGACAATGGACGTATTTACGGGATTACTTTTATAGACCATAATTCTAAAACAGTCTTCAACGGTTCTGAGCTTGGCAAAAACCTGTCGGCCAATGTATTCAATGACTGGTGGAATAACGGAAATAAGGCAGAGCTGTCCAAAAAAGAAGAAACTGTTTCACAGAAAATTACCCCTGCAGAGAATCAGATCAGCGAGCCACAAAACCAGTCTGACTTCTTAGCGAAAGAAGATACGCCTTACAGCGGGCAGGATAACAATATTTTTGAAGCCTTTGGAAATTTACTGCCCCAGGCGCAGGGAGAAGATTTTCAGGAAACAGCATTTGCCAATCAGATGAAACGCAAGGATAAGCGCAGGAAACCAAGGCTTTAAGCCTGTTTGCAAGGATGTGTAATCTGCATCAAATGTATGAAACACGAATTTCAATGTACCGTATATAAAAAATTGATAGCATACATTATTGGGATTTTTTTAATTGCCTGCCATTAGAAATACAATTCCCCGGTTATGTACCAAACCTTCTCCTTAATTTATCCTATAAGACCTCCGCCCTGCGATCTTCCGCAATTATGAAAGCCCATTCCGGGCTTGCTCATCTAATAATATCTATCTGCAGGATTGCTGGGTACTAGAGCCCAGCGATGAAAAATAAATTGTCTTCATTACGCCATCACAAGACAAATAGTGCCAGCAGTGCCTATAATGCAACAACTTCAAAAACGCATCTTTATATTTACAGCAAGACCTTGATTCTTCTTTGATATAATGTAGTACTGCTCATGGCTTCGGCCGTTTTACCTCCAAAAAAATAGAAATCATTAAAATAGTATGGAAAGTTTAGAATCACTTTTCCGGTCTTTTGAAACGGGTATCCGAAGTGCGAAGGCCTTAAAGCCAAAGGAGTACCTTAAGAGTATCGGACTGGAATATTCAGATCTTCGGATCGGTTTTAATTCAGGACAGTTCCACCACCGCCGGGAACAGCAGGCAAAAGACCAGTTTGAAAGGCTGGGAATGCTTGCCAAAAGCGATGCGCCTGTCCGGGAACAAGGAATGACAGCCTATACCGTCTTTGGACGGTACGGGCTAATTTTTCCTCTTCTGAGTCAGGACAACAGCATAGTGAATTTTTTTGCACTGCGCTTTGATCTGGACGAACAGAAAGAGCAGTACCTGAACAGCAAAGGAATCTATCCTGCCTATCCGAATCCCCTGACCAAGAAATTATATCTGGCATCGACAGTCATTGACTGCGCCAGTCTGATACAGAGCAAGGTACTGGATCAAAGGGAATCGGTAATTGCCCTGCATGACGGGGAACTGCTGGAACAGCATTTAGAAGTTATCAGGTCATTATATGAATTGGAAGAAATAATAATCTTTAAGCGGTGAGAAAATGGAAAAGATCAGGTTACAAATGCAGGAGATCAGACCCGACGTTCCACTCTCGATAGTGGAACTTCCCGAGGGACACAGTCTGAATGACATGTGGGTCAATTATGGAAGCGAAGGAATATCGAATCTTTTAAAAAATGCAAAAACAGAAAAGACAGGAAGCGCCCTGCAGATCGTAAACGGCTATAAAATCAGCTATACAGGCATTGCCGGCATCTTTTATGTTGTGGGCAACCTGCCGATGGATTCTGGCAACCTCAGGGTGTCATTACAGATCGTGGCACATACTACACAGAAAAAACACAGGCTGAAAGTTGACCTTTTTGATTTTGGAAGCGTTCAGAGCCAGTGCGGGGAACTCTCCGAAAAACAAGGGTTTGACTTTCAGGAACTCGAAACAGACTTCCTACAGCTGACGGATTTATTGGAACAGCATCGGGAAGCACTCTTTGATGCGGAAATAAATCCCATTACAGACCGCTATTCGGAAAAGGAACTTACACCGCAGTCACATGAGAAAGCGGTCGAATTTCTTTCAAAACCGCAATTGCTTGAAAACATAAACAAGCTGTTGGAACAGAACGGAATTGTCGGGGAAGAACAAAACAGGATGGTTCTTTTCGTGCTCGCTTCGAGTTATAAAATGCCTTACCTCATGCACGCCATTGTGCAGGGATCAAGCGGGGAAGGAAAAAGCCATCTGATTAACGGGATTGCGCAGTGCATGCCTCAGGAAGATGTGATGAACATGACCCGAATTACAAGCAAATCCTTATACCACTACAGAGATAAGGAACTTATCAATAAACTGATTGTGATTCAGGATTTTGACGGACTTGATGAAGAGGCGCAGTACGCCTTTCGTGAAATGCAGTCGGCAAAGTTCCTGACAAGCTCCACAGTAGTCAAAGACATTTTTGGAAACAACAGGGGAAGAATAAAACAGGTACAGGCACACTTTGCCAGCATGACAACCACGACCAAAGCCGAGGTATATTATGACAATATGAGCCGTTCTGTAATCTTGGGCGTGGATGAAAGCCAGGCGCAGACCATGCGGATCATAGCTATCCAAAACAAAAAATTAGCGGGAAAAGGAAACAATGAAAATGAGTTGCAGGCAACCCAGCTTCTCAGAAATGCCATGCGTGTACTCAAATCCTACGAGGTGATTAATCCATTTGCAGACAAACTTATACTTCCCCTTGAAGCCAAGATGCTCAGAAGACTAAACAGCCAGTTCCAAAACTTTGTTTCACAGATTACGATCCTGCACCAGTACCAAAGAAAAACAGACAGCAAAGGCAGGCTTATAGCCACAAAGGAAGATGTGAAATCCGCTGTTGATATTTTCTTTAGTTCCATTATCATCAAAGTGGATGAACTCGACAAAAGTACAAGACAGTTTTTTGAGAACCTCAAAGGTTATGTAAAGAGCCAAAAGAATGGTACAACGCACCGTTTTACCAATAGGGAAATCCGCCAGAAACTCAATATCAGCAAAACCTCTTCTTTCCGATATATGCTGTTGTTACAGGAACTCGAATACATTCAGGCTATTGAAGGATCGGTAAACAGGGGCTTTAAGTATGTAATAAGTTACTGGGACAATATGGAAAAACTCAAAAGCAAGATCAAGAAAGAGCTGAGCGTACAATTGGAGCAATTTTAGAATCTTAAAAATGCGAAAAAAGCGCAAAAAAAGAAAAAAATGGAACGCCCCGGAACGCCAGCGGAACGCCGAAGCCCCAGTGTTTACTGACCATACGATACTGGTGTTCCGTGTTCCACGGAGTGCGCAAGCGACGGGTTTCAATTATAATAATTATAGAACACTAAAAAGATGAAAAACAGGATACAAAATAAAGATTTTCGAAGGCTCTTGGATGCCTTTGACAGTTTTATAAAGGTCAGGAATTATAAGACCGGTAACAGCAGAATGTACCAAAATACCTTGATAGAATTCCTGCTCTGGCTGGAAGAATCAGGAATCAGCAGGATTCAGGAGCTGACTTCCAAAGAATCAATCAAATACTTCGAGTATCTAATTGCAAGGCCAAAGCTGAGGGGCGAAGGAACGCTGTCGCAGAAGAGCATCAAATTCCATCTTTTCGTACAGGGGCTGTTCCTTTTGAATCTAATGGAAAATAAGGAAATTGAGAACGGCTATTATATTCCTTCTTATGATGGAGGAACACGAGAGTCAAGAAACACACTCAGTATTGAAGAGATAAAAACGGTATACATGCATACAGAAAACGAACTCGAACGTGCCCTGCTCTCGGTAGCTTATGGATGCGGGCTCAGGCGTTCTGAAATCAGTGCGCTGGATTTAAAGGATGTGAAACTGGCAACGGGAATGGTTGTGGTCAGGAGCGGAAAAAACAGCAAGAGGCGTGAAGTTCCCATGAGCGACACGGTTATGGGATACTTAAAAAAGTACATTCAGGAAGAGCGCAGTCAAAGGCTTGCAGGAAAAAACCAGATCGAAGAAGCTTTTTTTATCAATTCCAAAGGAAAGCGGAGCACAGGTGAAAACCTGAATGACATCCTAAAGAAAATGATCGAGCAGACCAAGGATTTTCAGCTTATCCAAAAGGATATTACGCTCCACTGCCTGCGCCACAGCATTGCCAATCATCTGGCTGAGAATAATGCTGGGATTGATTTTATAAGAAGGTTTCTTGGACATTCCGATATCAATACAACCTATATCTACGCTCTTAAAAACAAGAAACGAAAACCGATCGTAACCTTTTAAATAACCAGCTATGCCAAAACAGACACTAGAGCAGTTCCTGCTCCAAAATTACAGCCCGCAGACCGTATCAAGCTATCTGTTTGCGATCAATCACTTTTTAAAATTGAATCCGAAAGCCAAGCGGTACAAATACGGGAATATCGTCAAGTATATGGACGAGATAAGCACAAGGCAGTCCAACAGCAAATATCGTGTTGTCATCTTATCGGCAATCAAAAAATATTATGATTATCTGGTGATGAACGGCTACAGAAATGACCATCCATGCAAGCGCCTTAATATTAAAGTAAACAGCAATGAGGCGATACAGGTTCAGGATCTGTTCAGCAGTGCAGAACTGCAATTGCTCCTGGAACGGGAAAACCGCTACAAGCATCTGGATGTGAGAAACAATGTATTGCTGTCATTGCTGATTTATCAGGGACTGACCAGCGATGAGATAATAAGATTAAATGTAAAAGATATTGATCTGGATAATGGAACTGTCTATATCAAAGCTTCCAATAATCTCAATAAGCGTACAATGAATCTAGTACCCAGACAGATGATCCTGTTTTTCAATTACCTGCAGGAAACCCGACCTGAAATGCTTCGGTGCAAAACAGATAAGTTAATTATAACCAAGCTTGGAAAGCCGATTACAGTTGGCGGTATTCATGGGATGATTGATCCGCTCAGAGCATTGTTTCCCGATCGGAAGCTCAATCCGCAGACCATCAGGATGAGCGTGATCTGCAACTGGCTCAATGAGAAAAATATTTCTTTGGAAAAGGCTCAGGAACTGGCAGGGCATAAATGGCCGGGGACTACGGAAAAATATATCAAAGTGAACAGCTCACACCAGAGAGAAATAATAAATCGATATTTTCCGGCTTTATGATGCCCAGAGAATTTATAGAATGATGCTCAACTGTTAAAGTTTATTAATGGCATATTATATTCCATTAATTATTAGTACATTTGAACGTACAAAAATGTACGATAAAAAAGAGTATTATGAAAGCGGTTACTATTTCAACACTTAGAAAAAACATTAAAGGATACTTCGATGAAGTGTCAGATTCATCAGAAATTATTATCGTTCCAAGAAACGATGAAGATGATGCAGTAGTGATTATCTCAATTAAAGAATATAATTCAATGACAGAAACCCAGCATTTATTATCTACTAAGGCTAACAGAACCAGACTAGCCAAATCGATTCAGCAAGTCGAAAAAGGCGAATTGAAGACGTTCAATCTAGACGAACTAGAACCTGCTTAAAATGGATTTTAGTTTTACAACAGAAGGCTGGGAAGATTTTGAATATTGGATGGATACTGATCCGGATATTGCTGTCAGGATTAGGGTACTGCTTAAATCGATCAGACAAGATCCATTTAGAGGAATAGGAAAACCCGAACCATTGAAATATGATCTGAAGGGTTATTGGTCAAGAAGGATTACTGGTGAAGACAGATTAGTTTATAAAGTTTCAGGTACAAAAGGAGTCGACCAGAAATGTACTATTATTCAGTGCAGGTTTCATTACGACGATTAATAATAATAGAATGGAAGAGCACAAAACAACTCCCACTCAGAAGAAGATTATAGACGCAATGGATAAAGTTTATGAAAAATTGATTGAGTCTAAAAAGAAAACTAACAGCGATTTAGTTGTCATGAAGGACGGTAAAATCGTAAGAATTAAAGCTAGTTCTTTATAAAATATTATTTCAATACAATCGAAAGCCCTCATTTCTGAGGGCTTTTTTTGTGGGATAAATTGACTGTATTATTATTAGGAAAATAACAGAACTAAATCTACTTTCGTATTATAGAAAAATGTAACTGGACGTTCTTTATATGGAGATTTTTTGCAAGGGGGTGTTTTATATAAAAAAGGTTTACAGAACCCTATAAGTATAAGTACAACGGTAAAGAGCTCCAAGACGAGACTATTGGGGGCTTCGCGTTAAATCTATACGATTACGGAGCACGTAATTATGACCCTGCAATTGGTCGTTGGATGAATATTGATCCACTAGCAGAAATGTCTCGTAGATGGTCTCCATATAACTACGCTTACAATAATCCAATAAGATTTACTGACCCTGATGGAATGCTTTCACAAGATGCTATAAAGGACATGTGGGATAAATCGGCAAATGATGAAGATACAAAATGGACTAATAATGGTGGTATTTTTTCAGGAAGTAATGGAAAAAGTGCAACTGCTATTGACCCATCTAAAAAAGGGCAGGGTACAGATACAGGGAATGCACAACATACTGGTTCAGATGGTTTGCCGAATGGAATTGATTTACCAGCAGAACAATTAAATGAAGTTGTGGTACAAGGAAAGAAAGCTACTAAAGGTAAATCTTATGGATTGGGGGCAGGGTTTGCTGTAGGAGGAGGTTTTGGTATTGAAATTGGTTTTGTTAAAGATGCGAGAAAAAACTGGGGAGCATACTTCAGTTTTAAAGCGAATTATGGTGGTGGAGAAGATGTTGGTATTAATATGTCAGAAATAACACCAACACATAAAGGGCAATTTTTGCTTGGAGATTTTGCAGGAACTTCACTTGAACTATCTGCAGGGATAAATACTCCTTTAGGAGGTGGTGGAGTTACTTTCGGAGGAACAAGCCCACAAGTTGAATATGATTTATTAGATCGTTTTAGAAAAATTGGAAGAGATAAAACAGGATATACTACAGGAGCAATATCACCAGGATTAAATGCTCCATCTGCTAAATTAAATATTGGTGCTATTGTATCTGAAACAACAACATGGGTTTGGGATTTTTAAACAAAGAAAATATGTCAAAAAGCAAAGAAAATGCACTTAGATTGATTGCTCTAGCAATATTAGTAGTTATAGTTATTTTTGTTGCTAATTATCTTTCTGTAAATGAAAAATTTTACAAAAGTATGCTTAGAGATAGAGAAAGAGTCATATTCAGGTATTGTCTCTGAAAAATATGTTGATTCATCAGAACATGCTACTCCTATGTTAAAATTTAAAAGTAGTGAAGTGATTTCTTTAGAAAGAAATTTTTGGGACCAAGTAGAAGTTGGGGATTCAATTGTTAAAATTAAGAACCAAGCTGTTATTACCCTATATAAAGACAATAAGATAAAGCAAACATTTAATTATAATGAATATTTTGATGAGTTAATACAGGAATCAAAAAAAGAATAATGTGTTTTATTATTGTATTTAACACCCCGCTCAGCGAAGAGGGTAGTGTTACAGATTAGGTGTTTTTATAAAATAGCGACGTAACAAACTGAAAAAGAATTGGTAATGTATCAGATGTCTTTGGTGGTTAAATATTTCATCTGACATTTACAGAAAATCAGATATTTATATTAATATCGCATAAAAATTAAAACAGCCTTTGGGCTGTTTTTTTATTTTATAATGCCTTAAATCGAAAAAAATGGAGTCAAACCAGACTAAGTGTTACAGATGTGTTGGTGACATTCGAAATATGATAAAGTATGGAAAGACAAAGTCTGGTAATCAAAGATATATTTGCAGAGCATGCGGCAAAACTAGAGTTGAAAATTATGCATATCTGGCTTATAAAGGAGATATAAACCAAAATATCATTCAATTAACCAAAGAGGGTTTGGGAATAAGAAGCACAGCAAGAATATTAAATATTTCTACTACAACATTATTGAAAAGGATTGTTTCTATTGCAAGAAGTATTTCCAAGCCAATTATCAGCAAAGGCAAAACTTATGAAGTCGATGAGCTGTGTACCTATATAAGACACAAGAAAAATTATATCTGGCTGGTTTATGCATTGGAAAAGAATTCTAAAACAGTTGTGAGTTTTAATGTTGGAAAACGAACCAATAAAACTCTGAACCGTGTTCTGGAAACTTTAAAATTATCTGACGCTAAAAAGATATTTACGGACAGATTAAAAAATTACAGGTATCTGATTGATGAGAAAATGCATTCTATTAAACGTTTCGGAACAAATCATATTGAAAGAAAAAATTTGACACTCAGAACTCATTTAAAAAGATTAAACAGACGAACAATCTGCTTCAGTAAAAGCCTGGTTATTTTTATGGCTGTTTTAAAAATTTACTTTTGGATTTGAGTAATAAAACAGTAAGTTTATCCTTTAAAAACATGTTCTTGAAAATTTTGTATTTAACAGGTAAAACCTTGTAAAAATAGCCGAAAACCCTTATAAGTATAAGTACAACGGGAAAGAACTGCAAGACGAGCTGGGGCTTGGGATGTACGACTATGGGGCACGTAATTATGATCCTGCAATTGGTAGATGGATGAGATTCGACCCGCTGGCAGAGAAATCACGTAGATTTAATCCATACACTTATGCTCTTAATAATCCTGTATTTTTTATTGATCCTGATGGAATGGAGGTTAAGCCTCCAGATTGGGTTGCGAGAGCTGATAAAAGTGTCTATTGGGACGATAATGCTACATCGAATTCTACCACAAAATCTGGTGAAAAATATCTGGGTAAAGAGGTGAATTATACATCAGAGCGAGGAACAACTGTATATTTACATTCAGATAAATCTTGGGATGAAAATAGTGATACTGCAAAGGTTGATAAAGCAGATACTGGTAGTATAAGTAAACAAGGCGAAGCGGTTACACAGTCTACAACATCTAATGATAATGTACCTGAAAATACCGATGCAATAAAAACTAAATCAACTACTACTACTCCAATTGTAGATTATACCACATTATCAATTTCGGCAAATGTATTTGGTCCTGTTACTTTAACAGGTACTGTTACTTTTGATAAATTTGGTCAATTATATGGATCTATTCTTCCAGGTTTGGGAGGAAAAGGAGTTGGATTTAGCCTTATGGGTAATAAACTAATAAATCAGCCAAATAAAACAGAAAGTGATATGTCGAGTTTTTTGACAGGTTGGGGATCTTCTGTAGGTGGTGGATATTGGATAGGTGGTCAAGTGTCTTCTTCTGGATCAAATCCGTTAGGAGGAAAGTACTCAGTAGGTGCAGGAATAACTACACCAGGAGGGGGAGCCAGTTATGGTTATACTTGGCCAATATATGATTTTGATTAAATTATAATAGTTAAATATGGAAAATGTACTCACCTTTGTTTTGGCTTTATTCTCTTTAATTTTTGGATTGTATGTTTTAATTAATCCAGTAAAATTTCAAAAAAGAGAATTAAAAAGACTTGAGTTTTATAAGTTTTTATTAAATTTTAAATTGACGAGGAGTTATTATAATAAGTTATTAGAAAGAAGAAGCTCTGAAGGGTATCTAAAACAATTAAAATTCACTTCATTAATCTTTATATTTTTCTCAATATTATTGTTTTTAGTTTTGTTACTGAAATTATACGATTCGGTTGCTTAGTTATCTAGGTACGTTTTCGGTAATGTATCAATTTTGTGGTTTTTGATTTTGAAATTAAAAGACATTGGTAATCAGTATTTATTAATTAAATTTTACTTTGAAGTTATGAGTATTGTGGTTCTACTCCCGCTATCCGGAGTCTTCTCATGAAAAATTGCGCAAATGTCTTTGACTTTGCGCAGTTTTTTTTATATCTAAGAAATTGTAATCGGATGCTTAGATCATTGCATTAAAAACAAAGAAACTATTTTCTGTCATCTTATAATTAGCAATCATATGCATTTAAATGTTTAGTCAGAAAAATGGAAAATCATCAGATTCAACAAGAGATTTAAAAAAGTTTATAGCAAAGAAATATTTTAGAAAAAATCAAAAGAGAATGAATGTTCAAACGTTTAAAAATTAGCAATGGAAAGTCATCAGAGAATAAGGAATACCAATTTTGGCAATGTAGAAATCAAAGCCCTTTTGATAATATAAAGTAAAATATACATATATTTGAAAATAAATAATTGTGTGAATTTACCATAAATATCTACCCGGATTTAGATGACTTTGTTTTATTAAACAAGTTAGCACTAATTTATATTATAATAAAATTATCAAACGTATGAAGCTTAAACATTATTTATTCCTATCATTTTTATTAATTTCAGCATCAGATATTTATTCTCAAAATGATAAAAAGATTTATGAAGTTATTATTTTTAAATGGACAAAAGTGGAAAATAAAGATTTCAGAAAAGTTATTAGGTGCTGCCTCCCTAACAACAGGAGCATGTATTAACCTT